>JAZGBK010000334.1:0-2083 GCA_036476365.1 Dehalococcoidia bacterium | reverse complement strand
TGGAGGCGCTGCTGCTCCTGGGAGAGGGCCATGATGCGGTCCAGGCTGTGGAGCAGGCCCAGGCGGTGGCCCAGCCCATCCAGCGCCCCTACCTTGATGAGGCTTTCCAGTGCCCGCTTGTTCACCTGGCGCAGGTCCACCCGCTGGCAGAAGTCCTCAACGGAGGTGAACTCGTCCCCCTCCCCTCTTGCCTGCACTATAGGCTCCACCGCCGATACCCCCACATTCTTCACCGCCGCCAGGCCAAAGCGGATGCCACCCTCCTCTATGGAGAACTCAACTCCGCTTCGCCTCACATCCGGTGGCAAGACCTTTATCTCCATCCGCTGGCATTCAGTCACCGCCGACCCCACCTTAGCTTGATTATCCAGGTTGGTGTTGAGCATGGCCGTCATATATTCCACGGGGTAGTTGGCCTTGCAGTAGGCCGTCTGGTAGGCGATGAGGGCGTAGCTTACACTGTGCGCCTTGTTGAAGGCATAGCCGGCGAAAGGCTCAATAAGCTGGAACACCTCCGCGGCCACACCCTGGGGAAAGCCTTTCTTCTTGGCCCCGCGAAGAAAGCTCTGCCGCTCCTGGCGCATAACCTCGGGGATTTTCTTGCCCATGGCCTTGCGGAAGATATCCGCCTCCCCCAGGGTGTAGCCGGCCAGGGCCTGCACGATGAGGAGCACCTGGTCCTGATATACGATGACACCGTAGGTCTCCTCCAGGATGTCCTGCAGGGTGGGGTCGGGGTAGCGCACCGGCTCCAGGCCGTGCTTGGCCCGGATGAAGGTGGGGATATGCTCCATAGGTCCGGGGCGGTAGAGGGCCACCAGGGCGGCTATATCCCCGAAGGCGGAAGGTTTGAGCTCTTTGATGACGCGGCGCATGCCGCCCCCCTCCAGCTGGAACACCGCACCCGTCTCCCCCGAGGAGAGGAGCGCGTAGGTCTTGGCGTCGTCCAGGGGGAGGTTGGCGAGGTCTATCTCCTCGCCCCGGTGCTGGGCCACCAGGGGCCGCACCCGGTCCAGCACGGTCAGGTTACCCAGCCCCAGCAGGTCCATCTTGAGCAGCCCTATCTGGGAGATGCCCTCCATAGTGAACTGTGTCATCACCCCCTCACCCCGGCCGGCCCGCTGCAGGGGCACATAGTGGGTGAGGGGCTGCGGGGAGATGACCACCCCGGCTGCGTGGGTGCTGGCGTGGCGGGACAGGCCCTCCAGCTTGCGGGCCGAGTCCACCAGCTGGGTCACCGTCTCGTCCTGGCGGTAGATATCCTTGAGCTCCGAGCTCTCCGTCAGGGCCCGCTCCAGGGTCACATTGGGGCCGCCGGGGATGAGCCGGGCCACCCGGTCAGCCTGGCTGTAGGGCAGCCCCAGGGCACGGCCGACATCCCGCACCACCGCCCGTGCCCCCAGGGTGCCGAAGGTGATAATCTGGGCCACATGGTCCTGGCCGTAGCGGCTGGTGACATAGGCTATGACCTCGTCCCGCCGGTCGTCCTGGAAGTCCACATCTATATCGGGCATCTCCCGGCGCTCCAGGTTGAGGAAACGCTCAAAGACCAGCCGGTGCTTCAGGGGGTCTATCTCCGTGACCCCCAGGCAATAGAGGGCCAGGCTGGCAGCGGCACTGCCCCGCACCGCCACCAGGATGCCCTGCCCCCGGGCGAAGGAGACGATATCCCACACCACCAGGAAATAGCTGGTAAAGCCGGTGGTGGCGATGACCTCCAACTCGTAGCGCAGCCTCTCCTCCGCCTGGGGAGAGGGGTGGGGGAACCGCCGCCGGAAGCCATCCCAGCACAGCTCGGAGAGGTACTCGTCCGGCGTCTTGCCTCCGGGCACCTCCACCTGGGGCAGGTGAAGGCGTCCGAACTCCAGCTCCAAGTCGCACTTCTCGGCAATGAGGCCGGTGTTCTCCACCGCCTGGGGAAAGTCGGCAAACAGCTCCGCCATCTCCTGGGGGTTGCGCAGGAAGAAGTAGTCCCCCGGCATCTTTATGCGCTTCTCGTCGTACACCGAGGTATTGGTCTGGATACACAGCAACAGGTCCTGGGCGGAGGCGTCCTCCTGGCGCACATAGTGGACATCGTTGG
>JAZGBK010000333.1:0-4609 GCA_036476365.1 Dehalococcoidia bacterium | reverse complement strand
CCGGTGCAGGGTAAAGTATGTCCTGGCCCGGCGCAGGAACTCCTGCTCCGCTTCCAGCAGGTCAAGGTGGCCCTGCTCCTCGGCGGCCAGGGAGGAGAACAGCTTCCTGGCCTCGGGGTCGGTGGCCTCCTGAGCGCCATGAGTGTAGAGGGCTATGGAGTCCCTCTCCGCCTGGATAGCCATGCTGAGGGCCTCCACCTCGCCGGTGCTGTCCCGCACCTCACCGGTGGCCTCCGAGATGGGAGGGAAGGAGCCTTTGTCCACGGGGGGCACCGGTGGTGGGGCCTCCTGCCACTGCTTCTCCTCCACCAGTGACTGGCGCTGACGGGAGAACAGGTTGAAGTGCCGCAGCTCCTCCTGGGCCAGCCACTGGAACAGGTGGCGGCCCTTGGCATCCTGGGTCTTCTGGGCCGCCTTCAGGTAAAACTCGTGGCCGCCCTGCTCCCGGTCTATGGCCTGGTCCAGTATCTCTACGGGGTTATCCAGGGGCATGGTTGCTTTACCTCCATTCGCATGGCTACTTGAACTCCGATAGCAGCCGCGCCACATGGCCGGGTTCCAGCTTCCGCTTTACCAGCGCCCCATCCCTCAGGGCGGGGAGTTCTTCTTCAAAGGTAGGCCGCTGGTGCCGGTAGATGACACCTATGGGTATGCTACCGTCCCACTCCTGGGCCCTGGCAAAGGCTACCATCTTGTCCGTGGGGTCGTGGCCGGGCTCCTCCACCCGGTGCACCCGCTCCCGGTACCAGGCGAAGGTGTTCTTAGGGTTGAAGGAGACGCAGGGCTGGAGCACATCCACCAGGGAGAACCCCCTGTGCTGTATGGCCTGCTGGATGAGCCCCGAGAGGTGGGGGATGTCCCCGGAGAAGCTGCGGGCCACGAAACCGCCCCCGGCGGCGATGGCCACTGACAGGGGGTTGAGTGGGGTGGGTGCCCCCTGGGGGGTTGTCTTGGTGACAAAGCCGGGGTCACTGGTGGG
The DNA here is from genome assembly GCA_036476365.1 of Dehalococcoidia bacterium. GTDB lineage: Bacteria > Chloroflexota > Dehalococcoidia > JACVQG01 > JAHKAY01 > JASLQE01. The sequence goes on along the minus strand of JAZGBK010000333.1, from coordinate 3,630 downwards.
AGAGGCCTGTCCTTTGGTGAGGCCGTATACCTGGTTGTTGTGTACCAGGTAGGTGATATCTATGTTGCGGCGCAAGGCGTGTAAGAAGTGGTTGCCACCCTCTCCGTAGCCGTCCCCGTCGCCCCCCACCGCTATGACAGTGAGCTCATGGTTGGCCAGCCGGGCCCCGGTGGCCACCGGCAGCGTGCGGCCGTGGAGGCCGTTGAGGGTGTTGCACTTGAGGTAGTGGGGCAGCTTGGCCGCCTGGCCGATGCCGGAGACTATGAGCACCTGGTGGGGGGGGAGCTCCAGGGCTACCAGGGCCTGCTGCAGGGCAAGGAGGATGCCGAAGTTGCCGCAGCCGGGGCACCAGGCAGTGGGGCCTCCTTTGTAGTCCTCCAGGGTTACCATCGGGCCATCTCCTCCTTGAGCCGTGTGGCGATGAAGGCCGGGGACATGGGGCGGCCGTCAAAGCGGCGGATGTGGCCCCGTGCTGCTATGCCGGTCTCCGCCCGCAGCAGGTGGGCCATCTGGCCGGTGGCGTTCTGCTCCACGACCACTAAGCCCTCGCTATCGCTTAGCATACCAGTCAGCTGAGCGGGCAGGGGCCAGGGCTGGCTGAGGTGCACCAGCCGGGCAGCCATGCCCCCGGCATCCAGTAAGTCCACCGCTTCCCGTAGCGGGCCGTAGGTGCTGCCCCAGCCCAGCAGCGTCACCTGGGGCCGGGACGTCCCGTACACCTGGGGGGGCAGCGCCTCCCCCCTCATCCCCTCCAGCTTACCCAGCCGTTTCAGCATCATCCGGGTGCGCAGCCCGGCGTCCTCGGTGATGTGGCCCTCCTCGTCGTGCTCGTCGCCGGTGGTAACTACCAGGGTGCCGGGGTGGGAGGGGATGGCCCGGGGTGAGATGCCGTCCGGGGTGAGGCGGTGGCGACGGTAGTCGGGGAGCGGGTCAACTCCCAGGGGGATGAGTGCCCCTCGCTCAATCTTTACTTGATTCAGGTCAAAGGGCTCTACGGTGGTGTAGGAGCTGGCCAGGTAATGGTCGCTGAGGACAATCACGGGAGTCTGGTAACGCTCTGACAGGTTGAAGGCGTGGGCGGTGAGGTAGAATGCCTCTTCGGCGGTGGCCGGGGCCAAGACGGCCCGGGGGAACTCGCCCTGGGCGGCGTGGAGCACGAACTCCAGGTCCTCCTGCCCGTAACGGGTGGGCAGCCCGGTGGCGGGGCCGGGGCGCTGGGCCTCCACCACTACCACCGGCGTCTCGGTAATGCCGGCCAGCCCCAGGGCCTCCACCATCAGGCAGAAGCCCCCCCCGGAGGTGGCGGCCATGGCGCGCACCCCGGCGAAGGCAGCGCCCACCACCATGTTCATGGCGGAGATTTCATCCTCAGCGTGGAGCACCGCCACACCCAGCTCCGGGCCTTTGCTGGCCATGTACTCCATGATGGAGGTGGACGGGGTCATGGGATAGCTGGCCATAAACCGGCACCCCGCAGCCAGGGCACCCAGGGCGAGGGCCTCGTTGCCGGTGAGCAGCAGCCGTCCGGCCTTGCCCCTAGGCGTAAGCTGCTGGCGGGTCCTGACCTTGAGCTCGGAAGTGACATAGTGGTACCCTGCCCGGGCCGCCTGCACATTGGCCTGGACCACCTCGGTGCCGCTGGCGGCGAAGTGGCCCTCCAGCACATCCTCCAGCAGGCCTATGTCGTATCCGGACACCCCCAGGGCCGCCCCCATGGCTACGGTGTTGGCCATCAGGGGGTTGCTCACCGCCTCCCGTGCCAGCCTCTCCAGGGGGACGCTGAGGGTATTGGGGGGCTGCTGTTCCAGTTTGAGCTTCTCTCCATCGCAGAGGATGATGCCGCCTGGGGCTACCTCGCTCTGGTGAAGGTCAATGCTATTGCGGTCAAGGGCGATGAGCAGGTCCAGGGCCTCGGAGTGGGCGTGGACAGGCCCCTCCCTGGCCCGCACCCGGAAGAAATTGTGGCCGCCCCGGATGCGTGACTCGTAGTCCTGGTCGGCGAACACCCACCAGCCGCTCCGGGCCAGGACCCTGGCCAGGACCAGGCCGACTGTCTGCACCCCTTGCCCCGCCTCGCCCCCCACCATGAGTGTAAAGTCTGTACCTGCCCCCATTAATCAATTGTAGGGGCCGCTGCTGGCGGGGGTCAAGTTTGGGGGTGGCAAACCAGCTAAAGACATAGCTGCGTTTGACGGCCACAGCTTCAAAGCCCTATAATCCAAAGAGACCCCATTGAGTCGCCGTGGAGGTATTGTGATGCTCGTTGACCGCTTTGCTCAGGTTGTTAACCGGCGTCACAAGTATGCCCAGGAATGGAAGCAGCGCACCGGGGGCAAGGTGGTGGGCTACATGTGTACCTACATCCCCGAGGAGGTGCTCTATGCCGCCGGGGTGCTGCCGGTGCGCGTGCTGGGGGAGCACCAGCCGGAATCGGTGACCGAGGCCCATGTGCCCGGCTTCTTCTGCTCCTACACCCGGGGCTGCCTGGCCCAGGGGCTCCTGGGCCATTACGACTACCTGGATGGACTTGTAGCTCCGCACGGCTGCTACCAGATACGCCAGGCCTACGCCGTGTGGAAGCGCTACTCAGCCCCGGACTACAGCTTCTACTTCTTCATGCCCACCGTGGTGCGCTCCCCCCGGGCACATAAGGCTCTGGTGACGGAGACGCAGCGTCTCAAGGCTTCCCTGGAGGAGTGGTTGGGCCGTCCGGTAACCGATGATGCCCTGGCCAGGGCGGTGAAGGTACACAACACTGATCGCCGCCTACTGAAGCAGCTCTACGAATTGAGGAAAGACGGCCGTTCCCCCATCTCCGCCTCCCAGGTCCTCCAGGTGGTGCTGGCGGCACAGCTTATGGATAAGGTGGAGCACTCCCAGTTGCTCCAGGAGCTTCTGGCCGGTATTGCTCCTGGGGAGGTGCGGGAGGGCGTGCGTCTTATACTGGTGGGCAGCGAGATGGACGACCCAGCGCTGCTGGAGCTGGTGGAGTCCCTGGGTGCGGATGTGGTGGTGGACGACCACTGCGCCGGTAGCCGCTACTTCTGGGGGGAGGTCCAGACTGACCACGATATAGTGGGCGCTATCGCCCGCCGCTACCTGGAACGTCCCGCCTGCCCCCTCTATGACCAGCCCGACCGCCGCCGCACCGAGCATGTGCTGGGACTGGCCCGGGAGTACGGCGCGCAGGGGGCGTTGCTGATGCAGCTGAAGTTCTGTGACCCCCACCAGTACGATATGCCCCAACTGCGGGACAGCTTTCAGAAAGAGGGCATACCCAGCCTGGACCTGGAGACCGACCTTACCATCCCGGTGGGGCAGTTCCGCACCCGGATAGAGGCGTTCCTGGAGACCATAGCCCCCGAGGTGTAAAAGCGTAGGGGCACCGCTTGCCCTGTCCCTACGGTGACAGCGATGCCTGCATGTGGTCAGGCACGACAATAGAGGAGGTTATATGAGCACCCTGCTCTACGAGAGCCGGCCCCTGGAGTGCTGGGACAAACTCAAGGAGTTCAATCGCAAACAGGTCCGGGGCATGTGGGAGGCGAAAGAAACGGGAGACCTGCTGATAATGGGCGTGGGCTTCATCTCCTCCCTGCCGGCCGGCTTCGGCGATTATCGTACTTTTGG
>JAZGBK010000332.1:0-3831 GCA_036476365.1 Dehalococcoidia bacterium | reverse complement strand
GGGGGGGGGGGGGGGGGGGGGGGGCCGGCCCAATGAAAATGCTTGCTAACCAGTTTCCGGAGCGCGATTTGGAAAACACCCCCCCGTCAATTATAATTACAGGACTTGACACCGGAAGAGGCAAAGCAGCAGGTTGTGCGGGAGGTGGACGCCCGCCGGGAGGAGCTGGCGGGGCTGGCCCGGCGGCTGTTTGCCCACCCCGAGGTGGGCTTCCAGGAGGAGCAGGCCAGCGCTTGGCTGTGCGAATACCTGGAGGGCTCCGGCTTCCAGGTGGAGCGGGGCATCTGCGGCCTGCCCACCGCCTTCCGGGCGGCCTATAACCGGGGGCAGCCCACCATCGCTTTCCTGGCCGAATACGATGCCCTGCCCGGGCTGGGCCACGGCTGCGGCCACAACCTCATCGCCGCCTCCGCCGCCGGCGCCGGTGTAGCCGCTAGGGCTATCGTGGACCGCTGGGGGGGCCGGGTGCTGGTGATGGGTACCCCCTCCGAGGAGGCCCTGGGGGGCACGGGGCTGATGGTGCAGGGGGGGGCCTTTGCGGGGGTGGACGCTGCCATGATGGTGCACCCCGGGGTGCGGGATGCCCTGGCCAATGCCTCTCTGGCCTGCGCCACCCTGGATGTGGAGTTCCTGGGCCGCTCCGCCCACGCCGCCGCCCGTCCCGAGGAGGGGATCAATGCCCTGGAGGCCATGGTGCTGGCCTTTCAGGCCATCAACTCCCTGCGCCAGCACATCCGGGACAGTGACCGCGTACACGGCATCATCACCCACGGCGGGGAGGCGGCCAATGTGGTGCCCCAGCTCTGCGCCGGCAAGTTCCTGGTGCGGGCCGCCGACGAGGAGTACCTGGAAGGGCTCAAGGAGAGGGTGCTCAACTGCTTCCGGGGGGCGGCTACCGCCAGCGGCGCCCGCTTCAACCACCGCTGGGGTGAGGTGCAGTATGCCCCCATGCGGCCCAACCTGGCCCTGGGCCAGGCCTTCGCCGATAACCTCTCTACCCTGGGCCGCCCCCTGCCGGCACCCAACCTGAGGCGACCCTTCGGCAGCACCGACATGGGCAATGTGAGCCAGGTGGTGCCCAGCATCCACCCCTCCATAGCCATCACCACCCCTGAAGTGCCCCCCCACAGCCGGGAGTTTGCCCAGGCCGCCTCCTCCCCCCAGGGGGAGGAGGCCATGCTGCTGGGGGCCAAGGGCATGGCCATGACGGCGGTGGACCTGCTCGCCGACTCCGGCCTCCTGGAGCGGGTGCGCCAGGAGTTCGCCGGGGCTGGGCCGCAGGCGTGAGCATCGCTTTGCGGCCCAGCAGGGGCAAGGCGGGAAGGCGGCTGTTTCACATGGCCGGTGGCTCCTTCTTCCCCCTGCTGGCCCTGTTCCTGCCCCGGCCCACCCTGCTGGCGCTGCTGGCAGGGGCCACCGCCCTGGCCCTGCTGGTGGAGGGGCTGCGGCTGCACTATGCTCCCTTGCAGCGCCTTATCGGCCGCCTCGTTGCCGTGAAGGAAAAAGAGACCACAGGCATCTCCGCCTCCAGCTACCTGCTCCTGGGGGCCCTGGTCGCCTTCATCATCTTCCCGGTGGAGATAGCCGTGGCCGCAGTGCTGTTTGTGGCCGTGGCCGACCCCATCGCCTCGGTGGTGGGGGAGCACTGGGGCCGCCTCAAGGTGGGGGTCAAGAGTGTGGAGGGGTCCCTGGCCTTCCTGGCGGCGGCCCTGATGGTGGGTCTGGCGCTGGCTGGGGCCGGTAAAGGGCCGGTGGTGGCGGTGGCGGCGGCGGGGGCCATTGCCGCGGCCACGGCGGAGCTCCTTCCCCTGCCGGTGGACGATAACCTGACAGTCCCCTTGCTTTCCGGGAGTATTATGACTTTGGTGGCTTGGCAAGGTGCTTAAAAGCCTTATAATATTACACAGAGTGACTTAGATGACCCGAATTGGAGTCCCCCGGGGGCTTCTCTTCTACCAGTACTTCCCCATGTGGCGCACATTCTTTGAGGCCTTGGGGGCAGAGGTGGTGGTCTCATCCCCCACCACCCGAGGCCTGGCCGCTTCCGGGGCCGGCCGGGTGGTAGCCGAGACCTGTATGCCGGTGAAGGTATTCTGCGGCCATGTGCTGGCCCTCCAGGGGCAGTGCGACTATGTGTTCATCCCGGCCATCCGCAGCATGACTCCACGGGTGTTCAACTGCTCCAAGTTCCTGGGGCTGCCCGATATCGTGCGGGCGGCCTGCCCCGATGCCCCTCCCATCCTGGAGGTGGATATAGATGTCAACCAGGGGCGGCGGGAGGTTTACCAGGCCATTTACCGCTTGGCCCGTCCCTTTACCTGGAACCCGTTGCGGGTGAAAGAGGCCACGGTGCGGGCCCTGGAGGCCCATCGGACCTATGTGGAGCAGATGAGCCAGCGGCATGAGACCCCGCCCCAGGCCCTGGCACCCATCCTGCCTGCCACCCAGGGGCGGGAGGCCCCCCCCGCTACCGCTCCCGGACCCGGAGACGGGCCGTCCAACGGGAGGGAGCGACTGAACCTGGCCCTGCTGGGACACCCCTATGTGTTGTACGACGACTTCATCACCCACCGGCTGCTGCCTCGCCTGCGGGGCATGGGTGTCAATGTGCTCACCCCGGAGATGGTGCCGGAGGCGGCCCTGGAGGCGGCCATAACCAAGCTGGACGGCAGGTCCTACTGGACGTACGAGGGCGAGGTGGTGGGTGCCGGTGGCTATTATGTTGACTCCGGCGCCGATGGGCTGGTGGGGGTGCTATCCTTCGGCTGCGGCCCCGATTCCCTGATGATGGATGTGGTAAAGCGCTACGCCCATGACAAAGGGTGCCCCTTCCTGGGCCTTACCGTGGACGAGCACACCGGCGAGGCCGGGCTCCTCACCCGCCTGGAGGCCTTTGTGGACATGATTGTGCGGAGAAAGCGGGCCGGGTGAGGGTGGCTTTCCCCCATATGGGGACGGTCTGGGTTCCCATGAAGGCCCTGTGCCAGGAGCTGGGGATAGATTTAGTTATGCCCCCCCCGAACACCACCCGCACCCTGTCCCTGGGGGTGAAATACGCCCCCGAGGGCCTGTGTATCCCCTTCAAGCTTACCCTGGGCAACTTCATCGAGGCCCTGGAGATGGGGGCCGATACCCTCCTCCAGGCGGGTGGGTCTGGCATCTGCCGCCTGGGCCGCTATGCCAAGACACAGGAGCTGGTGATGCGGGACCTGGGCTACCAGTTCCAGATGATGGCCATAGGCGTCTCCGACAAGAAGCTCCGGGGCTTCATAGGCATATTCAAGACAGTCTCCAACAACGCCCCGTGGCATAAAATCATCTCCAGCCTGCGCTTCGCCATCGCCAAACAGGGGGTGATAGACAAAATAGAGCACCTGGCGCAGAAGGTGCGGCCCAGGGAGGTGGAGAAGGGAACGGCCACCCGGCTCTACCGGGAGTGTATAACTGCCGTGGACGAGGCCTCCGACCGCCAGTCGCTGCGCCGGGTGCAGCGGGACTTCACCGAGAGGATGGCCGCTATACCTACCATTCCCGGTTTTGAGCCCCTCATAGTGGGGGTGACGGGGGAGTTCTATGTGGTGCTGGAGCCCTTCTCCAACCTGGATGTGGAGATTGAGCTGGGCAAGTTAGGGGTGGAGGTGCACCGCTCCACCTTTATCTCAGAGTGGACCCGGTTCAGCTTCTTCAACCCTTTTGAAAAGGACTACCAGGCGGAGATACACAAGGCAGCCCGTCCCTTCCTGTCCCGGGATGTGGGCGGGGACGGCTGGGAATCGGTGGGTGAGAAGGTTTACCACGCCAATCACTGGGACGGCATGGTGCACCTTGCCC
>JAZGBK010000331.1:0-3602 GCA_036476365.1 Dehalococcoidia bacterium | reverse complement strand
CGTCAGTCCCTCCCAGGGGCGGGCCTCGGTCCGGGAGCCGAAGCGGGAGGCCAGCTCAGCCGCCAGCCTCTACGCCCGCTCCGGGCTCCGGTTAACGATGACCAGGCGGGAGACCCCGGCCTTCAGCAGTCCGAAGCCCACCGCCCGGGCCACCCCCCCCGCCCCCACCAACAGGGCGGCCCTGCCCGCCGGGTCAAAGCCCCCCTCATCGTGCAGGGCCCGCAGGAAACCACTGACATCGGTGTTGTGCCCCACCAGGGAGCCGTCCCGCTTCACGATGGTGTTGACGGCACCCATCTCCCGGGCGGTGTCCTCCACCTCATCCATCAGGGGGATGACCGCCTCCTTGTGGGGCACGGTGACATTGGCCCCCATAACTTTAGTACCTTTTAAACGAGAAACAGTCTCCTTCAACCCTTCCGGGGGCACCTCCCAGGCCTGGTACTGCATATCCAGGCCATAGTGGTCAAAGGCTGCCTGCTGGAAGACAGGGGACAGGGAGTGCCGGAGGGGAAAGCCCAGGATGGCCACTACCTGTGTCACAGCCCCACCTTCTGCCGGTCCAGGTAGCCCTGGAGGATGACGGCAGCGGCTTCGGCGTCGAGGTGCTTCTTGGGCACCCCCCTTCCTCCTTTGCCCTTCTTACCGGGCTTACCGACCTCTCGCTGACGCCGCTCGGCAACTACGGTGGACAGCCGCTCGTCATAGGTATGCACCGGCACCCCTAACTTCTGCTTCAAGGCGGCTACAAAGGTCAGCACCCTCTCCGCCTGGGTGCCGGTGGCCCCGCTGAGAGAGCGGGGCAGCCCCACCACCACCCCACCGGCACCGTGTTCCGCCACCAGCCGGGCCACCGCCTCCATGTCTCTACCCTCCACCCGGCGCTCAAGGATGATAAGCGGAAATGCCAGCACACCGCCGGGGTCGCTGGCGGCTACCCCGATGCGCCTCTCTCCCACATCCAGCCCCAGCAGCCTCACCACCCTCCTTCAGTCAGAGCCCTGAGCAAGGGCCTTGCCAGCCAGCTTCTTTGCCTCCTGAAGGGCCTGGTCCAGCTTACCGCTGTCCTTACCCCCGGCCTGGGCCATCTCCGGGCGGCCACCGCCACCTCCGCCGGTGACACCGGCCACCGCCTTGACCATCTCTCCGGCGTGGAGGCCCCGGGGCACTAGGTCCGGGGTGACCATGGCCAAGAAGGCAGGACGCCGTTCAAGCACCGTCCCCAGCACCACCACCCCACTGCCCAGCCCGTCCCGCACCATGTCCCCCATCTCCCGCAGGGCGTCCCGGCCGGAGACCTGCACCCGTGCCGCCACCACCTTCACCCCCTCCACCACCTCCGCCCCACTCACCAGGTGGCGGGCGTGGTCCTTCAAAAGCTGCCTCTCCAGCGAGCGGGCCTGCTTTCGCTCCCGCTCCAGCTCGGCCACCACCTCCTTCACCCTTCCGGCAGCCAGGGCCGGTGTCGCCCCCACCTCTGCGGCAATGGCGTCCAGGGCGCTGAGGCGCTCCCGCACCAGGGACTCTGCCCCCCGGCCGGTAACGGCTTCGATGCGCCGCAGCCCGGAGCCGATGCTGGCCTCGCTGAGAATAAGGAAAAATCCTATCTCGCCGGTGGCCCGCAGGTGGGTGCCGCCGCACAGCTCCCGGCTGAAATCGCCCGCCTGCACCATGCGCACCACCTCACCGTACTTCTCCCCGAAGAGGGCGATGACGCCCTGATCCATGGCCTCCTGGAAGGGGACCTCCTTGACGCTTACCGGCAGGTCCTGGCGGACTGCCTCGTTGACCAGGGCCTGGACATCGGTCAGCTCCTGGGGGCTGAGGGCCACATAGTGGGAGTAGTCGAAGCGCATGCGGTCGGGGGCCACCAGGGAGCCCCGCTGATAGACATGCTCCCCCACCACCCGGCGCAGGGCGGTCTGGAGGAGATGGGTGGCGGTGTGGTTGCGGGCGATATCCAGCCGCCGCTCTCCGTCCACAACGGCCTCCACCTCGTCCCCCAGGGCCAGCTCCCCCTCCACCACCCGCCCCTGGTGGACGGTGAGGTCGGGGAGGGGGTGCAGGGTATCCTCCACGGCCACCACCCCCCTCGGCCCCCGGATGGTGCCGGTGTCCCCCACCTGGCCGCCCTGCTCCCCGTAGAAGGGGGTCTCCCTTAGCACCACCTCCACCTCCTGCCCCTGCGAGGCCACGGATACGGACTCTCCATCTATGAGCAGGCCGGCGACCATGCTGCGGTGGCTGAGGGTGTGGTAGCCCACGAACCTGCCCGCTCCACCACCCACTCCACCCGCTCCGCCACCTCCGCCACCTCCGCCACCGCCACCACCTCCGCCGCCACCACCACCCCCCCCGCCACCACCGCCTCCTCCTCCTCCTCCGAAGCGGTGTGCGGCGCGGGCCCGCTGCCGCTGCCGCTCCATCTCCGCCTCAAACCCGGCCATGTCCACCTCAAAGCCTCTCTCGCGGGCCACCTCCGCCGTCAGCTCGGGTGGGAAGCCGTAGGTGTCGTATAGACTGAAGACATCCTCTCCACCAAGCCTTCTCCCGTCTCCGGGCGCGGAAAGCAGCACCTCCAGCCGCTCCAACCCTGTGTCCAGGGTGCGGCCGAAACGCTCCTCCTCCTGGGACAGCACCCCCAGCACCAGCTCCCGGTGGCGCACCAGCTCCGGATAGACATCGCCCATGTGGCCTATCACCGCCTGGGCCACCTCCCCCAGGAAAGGCCCTTTCAGCCCCAGCCTGCGGCCAAAGAGGGCCGCCCGGCGCAGCAGGCGGCGCAGCACATAGCCCCGGCCCTCGTTACCCGGCACCACCCCGTCGGCGATGAGGAAGGCCAGAGCACGGCCGTGCTCGGCCACCACCCGCAGCGCCCGGTCCACCTCCTCGGAATCCCCATACTTCTTGCCGCACAACTCACCCACCTTCTCAATGAGAGGGGCAAACAGGTCGGTCTGGTACAGCTCCGACTTGCCCTGCATCACGGCGGCTGTGCGCTCAAGACCCATGCCGGTATCGATGTTGGGGCGGGGCAGGGGGGTCAGGTTTCCCTGGCGGTCCTGGTTGAACTGCATGAACACCAGGTTCCATATTTCCAGGAAGCGGCCGCAGGCTTCGCCAAGCTCAGCCGGGGCCTCGCAGTTGGGGGCGCACTCCTCACGGCCACAGCCGCGCTCGGGGCCGAAGTCGTAGTGGAGCTCGCTGCAGGGCCCACAGGGGCCCTCGTTCCCGGCGGGGCCCCACCAGTTGTCGTCCTTGCCGAAGCGCCGGATGCGCCCCTCGGGCACTCCCACCTGCTTCCAGTAGCCCACCGCCTCGTCATCGTCCAGATAGACCGTAGCCCACAGCCTCTCCGGGGGCAGCCCCAGGCAGGCAGAGGAGGTGGCGAACTCCCAGGCCCACTGGATAGCCCCCTCCTTGAAGTAGTCGCCCACGCTGAAGTTGCCCAGCATCTCAAAGAAAGTAAGGTGGCTGGTATCCCCCACGGACTCAATATCCGAGGTGCGGAAGCACTTCTGATACGATGTAAGCCGGGGGTGGGGGGCGGTGCTCTGTCCCAGGAAGTAAGGCTTGAACTGCACCATGCCCGCCGAGGTAAA
>JAZGBK010000330.1:0-5445 GCA_036476365.1 Dehalococcoidia bacterium | reverse complement strand
GGGGGGAGAAGCCGCGGGTGTCCACCCCGTTGGGGATGACCTCGTAGTCACCGGGGTAGTGACGGCTGACAAACTCCATGGCGGGGCAGGAAACCGCGATAAGGCCATCCAGGTGGCGGAACCAGCGCTCCAGCACCGGCTTGTACCAGAAGTAGCCCCGGGCCTTGCGGTGGTAGGCATGGAAGGTGCCCACTCGGGGCACAGCAGCCTCCTGCAGCACGATGGGGGGTAGGGCGGGGGTAAGGGGCTCGTGGGCATGGATGATGTCAAACCCCTCCCGCTCCAGCACCCCCTTTACCTGGAACAACAGCCGGGGGGAGAGGGTGATGCGGGCGAAAGAGCCCCCAGAGGGGATGGGGATGGTGCGCCCCAGGCGGATGAGGTTGCTGCTGACATGACCATCCCGCCTGGAGCAGGGGGCCAGGATTCTTACTTCATGCCCCATCTCCTGAAAGCAGCGCTCCAGGTGGTAGATGTGGGTGGTGACCCCGCCGGGGTAGCCATAGTCATAAGGCGAGACTAGGGCAACCTTCATTGCTCCCTTTTGCCGGAGATGAAGTCCTCCACCATCTGGTGGGCCTCCGAGTCCGTATGCTGCTCCGGGGGCGCTTTCATGAAATAGGAGGAGGGAGAGACCAGCGCCCCCTTGAGCTCCCGGTCCAGGCCCAGCTTGCAGCAGCGGATGGCGTCAATCACCACCCCTGCCGAGTTGGGACTGTCCCACACCTCTAACTTCAGCTCTATGTTGATGGGGGCCATGCCGAACCCGGTGCCCTCCATGCGGATAAAGCAGAACTTGCGGTCCTGGAGCCAGGGCACATGGTCGCTGGGGCCGATATGGAGGTCACCAGGGCTCATGGGGCTATCCAATTGGGAGGTGACGGACTGGGTCTTGGAAATCTTCTTGGACTGGAGACGCTCCCTCTCCAGCATGTTGAGGAAGTCAGTGTTGCCGCCGAAGTTGAGCTGGTAGCTCCTCTCCAGCTTGACACCGCGGTCCTGGAACAGGCGGGTGAGCACCCGGTGGACAATGGTGGCCCCCACCTGGGACTTGATGTCGTCGCCGATTATGGGCAACCCCCGCTCGGCGAAGCGCTCCTGCCAGTAGGGCTCCCGGGCGATGAACACCGGCACGCAGTTGATGAAGGCGCAGCCGGCCTCCAGCACCTGCTCTATGTACCACTTGGTGGCCATCTCGGAGCCTACCGGCAGGTAGTTTATCACCACATGGGTCTCCGTCTCCTTGAGGATGTGGACTATGTTGGCGGTGGCCTCCGGGCTCTTGGTCACCACATCGGCCAGGTACTTGCCCACCCCATCGTGGGTCATGCCCCGCTCCACCTTCACCCCCAGGGGGGGTACATCGTAGAACTTCATGGTATTGTTGGGGGGAGCGTAGATGGCCTGGGCCAGGTCCAGCCCCACCTTGTTCCGGTCTATGTCAAAGGCGGCCACAAAGCGGATATCGCCTATCCGGTAGCCTCCCAGATTGCTGTGCATCAGCCCTGGTATGCCATCACTCGTCTTGGCCTCCCGGTAGTAGTGCACCCCCTGTACCAGGGAGGAGGCACAGTTGCCCACCCCTATGATGGCTACGTTTATGGGCGCTGAGTTCTGCCTTACCATGAGTATTGGCTACCCTCCAGTATCAAATTTTTACCACGCATTAAGCCATTGGACATTATAAGCTATTAAGCAAGGCACGGAAAGGCGTAGTGGGCAATTCCCCGCGGCAGGGCACTGGAGCTCGGCTCTCCGGGGAGCAGGGTTGGGGGTCTGGCGACCCCGAAAGCCAAGCTCCTACTTTATGCCAGAGGGCAGTTCCGGCTTTGTGTGGTCGGGCAAGAACTCATGGGCATATACAGTGGTGTCAAAATACTCGCGTTCCAAAAGGGTGTTGGCCTCATGGGCGCTATCCACGAAGGTACAGTGGTACCCCTCCTGCACCAGTAGCCGGACTATGCGGCCGTAGATACCCGGGACATCGTTGATGATAAGAATCTTGCCCTTATAGCTCTGCGCCTTCGTTTGCTTTCCCATGCTGTTCACTTCCATCATGAACCGATGAAACCGGGCAGGCCATCGCCCGAAAGCAGTATTAGAGGAGTATTAGGTAACTACAGGGGTATTAAGAGTCCGGCGAGCCGGCGATGAGGCCAGTTTAGCAAAGGTAGAGAGATTATGGTAAAATCGGGGTTTAGGGGAAATACCATGAGTACAAGGGTAACAGCGGGGGAAGCCCAACTGGAATCGGTCGGCGGGACGGGTGTGACCTGGGTCAACATTGAGAAGGCCACCCCCAAGCAGCTCCATTACCTGGCCCAGATATACCCCTTCCACCCCCTGGACCTGGAGGACTGCCTTTCCCGGCGCCAGCTCCCCAAGATAGATGAATACCCGGACTACCTGTTCATCCTGCTCCACTTCCCGGTATTCAACAAGCGGGCCAGGGTCACCCAGGCCAGCCAGGTCTCCATATTCCTGGGCCGTAACTACCTGGTAACCGTGCACCAGGGCGACCTCAAGCCCCTGTCCAACATGTTCCTTTCCTGCCAGGAGGATGAGGAGGCCCGTCAGCAGTACCTTTCCCGGGACTCGGGCTACCTGCTCTACCGCATAATGGACTCCCTGGTGGACTACACCTTCCCCATCCTCAACAAGGTGCTGGGTAACCTGGAGGACCTGGAGGACAAGGTGTTTGACCAGCAGGTGGACGCCGTGCAGGATGTGGCCCTGCTGCGCCGTGACATATCCGCCCAGCGGCGCATTATCTGGGGGCTCAGGGGGGTGGTCTCCCTGCTGGAGACACGGGTGCAGGCCTTCACCCAGGAGGACCTCTCGGTGTACTTCGGCGATGTCATGGACCATGTGAACCGGACATGGAGCACCCTGGAGGAAGCCAAGGAAATCATAGAAATCTACAAGGACACCGATTTCCTGCTTACCCAGGACAGCATCCAGCGGGTGATGGCCATACTCACCATCGCTATCGTGGTGATGGTGCCCTTCTCCATCGTCTCCGGCATCTACGGCATGAACGTGGCGCTGCCCGGCGGCGCCGGTCCGTTCACTTTCGCCATACTCATGGCCCTCATGCTCCTGATAAGCGGCGGCATGCTGTATTACTTCCGCCGTCAGCACTGGATATAATGTCCTCCCCGGCGGCAGCTTAGCCGGGCCTTGCCGGTGTAGGCCGTGGAGCCCCGGTTCATGGTGGACATCAATGTGGGGCGGCTGGCCCGCTGGCTGCGGGCCATGGGCTACGATGCCGCCCTCTTCACCAGCCATGACGATAGCGATTTGGTACGGGCGGCCCTGAAGGAGGGGCGGATAGTGCTTACCAAGGACGGGGGGATTGCCCGGCGGCGGGTGGCCACCACCGGCCGGTTGCGGGTGCTGCACCTGCGCTCGGACAGCGTCCCGGAGCAGCTCCGCCAGGTGGTGTCGGCCTTCTCCCTCAACCCCACCCACCGCCCCTTTTCCCTGTGCCTGGTGTGCAACCAGCCCCTGGAGGAGCGGCGCAAGGAGACGGTGAAGGGGCAGGTGCCGCCCTATGTATTCCGCACCCAGCAGGATTTCAGCCGGTGTCCCTCCTGCGGGCGCATCTACTGGCAGGGCACCCACTGGGAGGCCATGCGCCGCAGGCTGCGGGAGCTGGAGGCGGCGTGAGGGCGGCCTTCGTCTATACCCCCCGGCTGGCCTCGGCGGGCTTCCCGGACCATGTGCTCCTCCCCAGCCGCCTGCAGTACACCTACGAGCTCCTGGAGGCCTACGGGGCCTTCTCTCGCTGCCGGCTCCTGGTCCCCCGGCCCGCCCGGCTGCAAGAGCTGCTGGCCTTCCACACCCCGGAGTATGTGGCGGCAGTGAAGAGCCTCAGCCGGGGGAGGGACGGGGTGGACCACGCCCGGTTCAACCTGAGCCCCGAGGGGGACAACCCCCACTACCCCGGCATGTACGAGACCTCCCTGCTGCCGGTGGGGGGCTCGCTGGTGGCCGCCAGGCACCTGGCCCGGGGCACCTGCGAGGTGGTGTTCAACCCCGCCGGGGGCCACCACCACGCCGCCCCCGGCTGCGCCTCCGGCTTCTGCATCTTCAACGATGCCGTCATCGCCATCAACTACTTCCTCTCCCAGGGGATGCGGGTGGCCTATGTGGATATTGACGCCCACCACGGCGACGGCGTCCAGGAGGCCTTCTACCACACCGACCGGGTGCTCACCATCTCCTGCCACGAGTGGGGCAAGTTCCTCTTCCCCGGCACCGGAGGGGTGGAGGAGATAGGCTCCGGGGCGGGGCGGGGCTATGCCGTCAATCTGCCCCTCTACCCCGGCAGCGACGACCAGGTGTACACCGAGGCCTTCCGCCAGGTGGTGCCGCCCCTGGTGAAAGCCTTCGCCCCCGATGTGCTGGTGACGCAGCTGGGCTGCGACAGCCACTACCAGGACCCCCTCACCCACCTCAGCCTCACCATACAGGGCTACTGCCGGCTCATTGAGGAGCTGAGGGGGCTGGCCCCCCGCTGGCTGGCCCTGGGGGGCGGCGGCTACGAGACCGGCGTGGTGGCCCGGGCCTGGGCCGCCGCCTTCGGGGTGATGGCCGGGCTGGACTTAGACTCCCAAATCCCCGCCAGCTTCCGGGAGAAGTACGGCCTCAGCTACCTGTGGGACCCGGAGCCGCCCACCGTGCCGGCCGACCTCCGGGGGGAGGCCCAGCGCTTCGCCCACCGCCGGGTGGAGGAACTCCAGTCCCTGGTCTTCCCCTACCACCAGCTTAGAGCCGGTGGCTTGTCCTGAAAGTGCCGAAAGGTTAGCATAGGAGCAAAGTAAGACTCAGCCGAGGTGAGTATGCCGGATAAGGCGAAGCAGAAGGTAACGCAGTGGGAGTGCCAGGTGTGCGGCTATATCTATACCGGGGAGGAGCCCCCGGAGGTGTGTCCGGTGTGCGGCGCTCCCAAATCGGAGTTCAAGCGGGTAGAGTAGCTCACAGGGAGGAGTAGGTCTCCTTCAGCAGCAGGGCATCCTCCTCCAGGTTGGGGCTCTCGCAGATAAGCATCCCCTCCACCCCCAGGTCCTTGAGCGCCCGCATTAGCTCCTGGTAGCGCATATCGGAGTCCTTCAGGTTCAGGTGCTTCCTCTCCCCGGCCTGGGTGTACTCAATGCCGGAGAGATGGATATGTAACTGCTTCAGGGCCTGAGGCCCCAGCCGGGCCTCCACCTGGCGCAGCAGGTCCACGAACTCGGCGTAGGAGTTGCACTCCCCGCCGCGGGCGTGGAAGTGGGAGAAGTCCAGGGCGGGGGCCACCCCCACCACCCCGGCGCTCAGGGAGAGCAGCTCGTCCACGGTGCCGAACTGGGTGAACTTGCCGGTGAGCTCGGGGCGCAGCACTATGGGGTTCCCCTCCCGGCGTAACAGGGCCGCCATGTTCTCCAGCACGGCTTTTATACG
>JAZGBK010000033.1:0-3117 GCA_036476365.1 Dehalococcoidia bacterium | reverse complement strand
CCATGAGCAGCCTCAACCCGGTGCTCACTATAGGCCGTCAGCTTACCGAATCCCTCGTGCAACACGGCCTGATGGAGCGGAAACAGGCCAGGGAGGAAAGCATCCGCCTGCTGGACACGGTGGGCATCCCCGATGCCGACCGCCGCCTGGCGCAGTACCCCCACCAGTTCAGCGGCGGCATGCGCCAGCGGGTCATGATGGCCATGGCCCTCTCCTGCTCCCCCAGCCTCATCATCGCCGATGAGCCCACCACCGCAGTGGATGTCACCATTCAGGCGCAGCTCCTGGAGATTATCCACTCCCTGACACAGCGCTTTCAGGTAGCCGTCCTCCTCATCACCCACAACCTGGGAGTGGTGGCCAAGTACGCCAGCCGGGTCAATGTGATGTACGCCGGGCGCATCGTGGAGCAGGCCACGGCCGAGGAGATTTACCGCCACCCCAGGCACCCCTACACCCAGGCGCTACTGCGCTCCGTTCCCCGGCTGGACCGGGACCGGCAGACGAAGCTGGTGCCCATCGAGGGCCAGCCTCCGGACCTCCTCTACCGCCCCCCAGGGTGTGCCTTCAACCCCCGCTGCTTCTGCGTCCAGCCCCAGTGCCGGGAGGAGTGGCCGCCCCTGCTGGCCGCCAGCGACGGACACCTGGTGGCCTGCCCCTACGGCGACGGGAGGCAGCAAGGTGAATGATAGCCTGCTGATAGAGGTAAAGGGCCTGGTCAAGTACTTCCCGGTGACCCGGGGGCTTATCCTGGAGCGCCACATAGGCGATGTCAAGGCGGTGGACGGGGTGAGCTTCGGCATCCACCGGGGGGAGACCCTGGGCCTGGTGGGGGAGTCGGGCTCGGGCAAGACCACCGTGGGCAAGTGCCTCCTCCAGCTCATCCGGCCTACAGCGGGCGAGGTCCATTTTGAGGGCTTTGACCTGTGCCGGCTGGAAGGTGAACACCTACGGCGGCTCCGCCCCCACATGCAGCCCATCTACCAGGACCCCTACGGCTCCCTGAACCCACGCATGACCATAGACGGCATCGTCGGCGAGCCCCTGGTGGTGCATGGGCTGGCCCGGGGACGGCAGGTGAGGGAGCGGGTGGCGGAGATTCTGAGGCTGGTGGGGCTGGAGCCGGAGATGGGCCGCCGTTACCCCCACATGTTCAGCGGCGGGCAGCGCCAGCGCATCGGCATCGCCCGGGCGCTGGCCACCGAGCCCAGCTTAGTGATATGCGATGAGCCGGTATCGGCCCTGGATGTCTCCATCCAGGCCCAGATAATAAACCTGCTGGCCGAGCTTCAGGAGAGGCTGGGGCTGACGCTCCTTTTCATCGCCCACGACCTATCCGTGGTCCGGCACATCAGCGACCGCATAGCGGTGATGTACCTGGGCCGGATTATGGAGCTTGCAACCAGCGGCGACCTGTACCACAACCCCATGCACCCCTATACCCGGGCCCTGCTTTCAGCGGTGCCCATCCCCGACCCCGTCCTGGAGAGGGAGCGCCAGCGCATGGTGCTCAGCGGGGAAATCCCCAGCCCCATCAACCCACCGTCCGGGTGCGGCTTCCATCCCCGGTGCTACGAGCGCCAGGACATCTGCTCCGAGGAGGCGCCACCCCTTAGGGACACGGGGGGGCACTGGGTGGCCTGCCACCAGTTCGCTTAGAGCCGCTTCAGCCTGGGGTCCAGCACATCCCTCAGGGCGTCCCCCAGCAGGTTGACCCCGAAGACGGCCAGGCTGAGGGCGATGCCGGGGAAGATAGCCACATAGGGGGATTCCTCCCAGAACTCCATGGCCTCGGCCAAGAAGCTCCCCCAGGAGGGCGTCTGGGGGTCAACCCCCACACCCAGGAAGCTCAGCGAAGCCTCCACCAGGATGGCCGTGCCCAGCAGGGCGGTGGCGATGACCAGGTAAGGGGCCATGCAGTTGGGGAGCACATGGCGGAAGATGATGCGCCACTGGCTGGCGCCCACCGCCCGGGCCGCCTCCACATACTGTTGCTCTTTTACGGCCAGGGCGGTGGAGCGCACCACCCGCCCCGCCCGGGGGATGAAGGGGATGGCGATGGCTATGATGACATTGTTGATAGAGGCCCCCAGTACCGCCATAATGGCCAGGGCCATGATGAGGGTGGGGAAGGCCAGCAGCACATCCATTATGCGCTGCACCACCATGTCCACCACCCCCCCCCTGTAGGCGCTGAAGACGTTGAGGAGGGTGCCCACAGTGGTGCCCAGCAGGGTGGCCATGAAACCCACATAGATAGAGGTGCGGGCGCCATAGATGATGCGGCTCAGGCTGTCCCGCCCCATCCAATCGGTGCCCAGAAGGTACTGGCCCGAGGGTCCCATCAGGCGCTCTCTTATATGGGTGGTGAGGGGGTCCATGGGGGCCACCCAGGGCGCCAGGATGGCCACCAGAATGGTAATCAGCATCAGGATACCCCCCGCCGCCCCCAGGGGCTTCTCGCGGGCGAAGTGGCGCAGTGAGGTCCCCCATCCCTCCCTTATTTCTATCTCTGGCGGGGCCAGAACCTCCACCTGGGCCATAACCCTCCTTTAGCGGTATCGGATACGGGGGTCCAGCCAGGCATATATTATGTCCACTATCAGGTTGATGATGAGCACAAAGCCCACGATGACCAGTACCACCCCCTGCACCAGGGGGATATCCCGGCGGCCCATGGCATCAATTATCAGGGTGCCCACCCCGTTCACATTGAAAATCCTCTCTATAATCACCGCCCCGCTGAAAAGGATGACCATCTCCACGCCGAAGATGGTCACCACCGGCAACGCCGCATTCTTCAGGGCGTGCAGGAAGACCACCGTCCTCTCCACCAGCCCCTTGGCCCGGGCGGTGCGCACATAGTCCTCCCGCAGCACCTCCAGCATAGAGCTACGCATCATGCGGGCGGAGACCGCTGTCTGCCGGAAGCCCAGGACTATGGCCGGCAGGAAGAGCTGCTGCAGGGAGACCCAGGGGTGAGCGTATATGGGGGCATAGGTCAGGGGCGGGAACCACCTAAACACCACAAGCAGGAACAGGATGACCATCATGCCGAGCCAGAAGCTGGGGATGGAGAGGCCACCGATGGTGAACACCCGTAGCCCGTAGTCCACC
>JAZGBK010000329.1:0-4506 GCA_036476365.1 Dehalococcoidia bacterium | reverse complement strand
CAAGCATCATCTGTCCCACCCGCCCGCCCAGTTAGATTATCCTGGGGGGCTTCGCCCCCCAAAGTTATCTATCGGGTGAGCGCTCTTGACAGATAAGCATCATAGGCATATCATCAGCGCCAAAGGGGAAGCTTCGCCTTGTATCCCAAATAGGGGTGTGGAGAATGGGTTGGATAGAGCCTCAGTGGACTGCTGAAGGCAATCTATCGGAAGGAGGCGAGCGTGAGCAACGATAGGAGTTTCAAACGACTGGCGGGATGGGCCGCCATAGTCTCAGCGCCGCTGGCCTTTGCCAGCGTGGTGCTCTCCCTGGCACCTGTGAACTTCGACTTCGAAGCCTTTACCGATGCCTCTCTTGCCATTCAGAAATCGGCCGGACAAGGCGACCTGATTCGGTGGTCCTGGGTGCTCGATGTCCTGGGATACTACCTGCTGCTGCTGCCCTTGGCCCTATTCATGTGGAACTGGCTGAAGCCCAGGAATCCCAACCTGGTTACCCTGTTCACCCTATGTGGCCTTGGCTACCTGTTTTTTGGAGCCCTGGGTGCAGCCATCTTCGCCGCCGTCCTGTCCACCGTGGCCGACGCCTATGCCCAGGCCACCGGAGTAGCCAAACAGACCCAGGAAGCGCTGTACGTAACCTTCAGCGACGCTGTCATGGGAGGTGTCTGGAGTACTCTTAACGCCCTTCTATCTGCAGCTTGGTGGCTCGGCATCGGCGCCTTCCTTCAGAGCGAGCGCCGGGTCCTGGGCTGGGTCACCATCGTCCTGGGTGCTATCATAGCGGTTTCCTGGGTCGGCACGATTACAGACCTCCAGGGCCTGATAGCCATCACGGTGCCACTCTACCTGCTGATAGCACCCCTCTGGGCACTGTGGCTGGGCATAGTGCTGCTGCGAATGCCGGTGCCGACGGAGGGATAAGGGATAGACCCCGCCAACCGGCCTCACTCCCTCAAGGCCTGCCAGCGGTCCAGGATGTCCCCCGCCCCCCGCACAATGCCTTCCACGAACTCCCTGACCGTGGGTATGCGGTCAATATAGGTCACGGCAAAGGACATCAGGCTACTTATGCGGTCGTAGTCCTCGTTCCACATCTCGGGGGCCAGCATCCAGTCATCGTGCTTGAGCATAACCCTCTCCAGGGCGGTCAGCCATCTCTCCATGGGCATCTCGTCCCGCTTCTTCATGACCTCTTCATAGTCCCTGGGGTTGGGCGGGGCCAGCACTGTATTCCGAAGATAGGGGTTATCGGGGTCGGCCTGGACCATCCTCTCCTTAAAGCGGTCGGAGATGGGGCACTCCTGGGTAGCCATGAAAGCAGTCCCCATCATGACCCCTTCGGCACCCAGGGCCAGAGCACCCAGGAAGGTATGGGCATCGCCTATGCCCCCGGCGGCTATGACGGGCACCTTCATCTCCTTTGCCGCCCAGGCAATAGTGGTCATGGTGGGGAGCTGGGAGATGTTCTTGAACCCAATGCCCTCCAACCCCACCAGGATGAGGGCGTCCGCCCCCTGCTTCTCGGCGTGCAGGGCGTGCTTCAGGGTGGCCGTCTTGTGGACCCACTTCCGCCCCGCCTCCTTGACCCGCTTGCCGATTTCGTCGGCACTGAAGACGGCCGTCTCTATGACCTCCACACCCTCCTCCAGGCATACCTCCAGCATGTCATCAATGTGGGGGCACATGCCTACAGTGATGTTCACGCTGAAGGGCTTGCCGGTGGCGTCACGGCACCTGCGGATGTCATCCCGTAGCCTGTCGGGGGTGAGGGAGACGGCGGCGGTAAGACAGCCGTGGGCACCCGACTCACTGACGGCGGCGGCAAACTTCCAGTTCCCTATGCGGCTCAGGGCACCCTGCAGGATAGGGTACTCACAGCCCAGAAGATCCGTGACCCTGGTGTTCCATTTCATGGCCCTTTCCTCCTACTCAAGCTGGCATAGCCCCGCGGCTTCCTCATTGTACTCCAGCCCAACCCCAGCCGAAAGACCGACGGAGCAGTCAGGCCACCAGACACTCCTTGCCGACGATTCGCGGGCGTAGCAAGCAGCACCCCTACCTTTCCATACCGTACTCCTGTCCCATAGGGGGCCTGGGGGGATTCACCCCCCAGATATAGCTCTCCGGGTGGGTAGGCGGGAAAAGCAAGGGGCTACAGCCCTTAGGGGCGGTTGTGCTACACTTACCCCAATACAGGGCCGGGGGCTGCCCCGGGCCCGAAGCAAGGAGGCGGAATATGCTCGTCAAGGATGCCCACTGGCAGCAGGAGGCCGATGTGGTGATAGTGGGCTTCGGCGGCGCCGGCGCCCCCGCCGCCATCACCGCCCACGACCAAGGCGCCCAGGTGCTAATAGTGGAGAAGCAGCCCCAGGACAGCCACCACACCAATACCGATATGTCGGGAGGGGGCTTCATCAATGTCAACGACCCCGAGAAGGCCGTCCGCTATATAGAGTCCTTTTACCAGGTGGACAAAGACCTCTACTGGACCAGCCCGGAGGTCATCCGGGTGTGGGCGGAGTATGTCGCCCAGAACAAGGACTGGTTGGAGTCGCTGGGGGGCAAGGTGCGCTTCTTCCACAACGGGGGAGAGCAGCCCGGCCCCGGTGCCGAGTCCATAGACATGTACTTCTACCAGGGGTCGGGCTGGGGGCTGTGGAAGCTCCTCAAGCAGCAGGTGGCCGACCGGAAGATCCCGGTGATGTATAACACCCGCGCCCGGAAGCTCCTCACCAACACCGACGGCGAGGTGCTGGGGCTGAGGGTGGAGACGGGGGAAGAGGGTGGACGCACGGTGGACATCCGGGCCCGCCGGGCCGTCATCATGACCTGCGGCGGCTTTGAGTTCGACGAGGAGATGAAGCTCAACTACCTCAAGGTCTATCCCACCCACTTCTACGGCACCCCGGCCAACACCGGCGATGGCCACCGCATGGTCATGGATGTGGGCGCCGACCTGTGGCACATGAACTCCTGCTCCGCCCGCCTGGTGGCCAAGTTCCCGGACTTCCCCATTGCCTTCACCATGGACTACGGCGGCAAGAACTGGCTGCTGCGCCAGATCAGCGGCCAGGTTGCGAAGGATGTCTGCGGCTACGTCATGGTCGACCGGGACGCCAAACGCTTCACCAGCGAGAACTTCAAAGCCCACACGCTGTACTACGAGCTGACGATGTACGACAGCCACCGCGGCATCCACCCCCGCGTGCCCTCCTTCTGGATTTTCGACCACAAGCGCATAGAGTCCGGCCCCCTGCCCATCGGTATTGCTGGCCCCTCGGGCCCGGTGCGCCTCTATAACTGGAGCAACGACAACAGCGCTGAGATTGCCAAGGGGTGGATAGTCAAGGCCGACACGGTGGCCGAGCTGGCCCGCAAGCTGGAGCTGGACCCCGATACCCTGGAGCAGACGGTGCGCACCTACAACGGCTACTGTGAGCAGGGCCATGACCCGGAGTTCAACCGCAAGCCCTCGGACCTGGTGCCTGTTAACAACCCGCCCTACTACGGCGTGACGATGTGGCCCGGCGGCCCCAACACCCAGGGCGGCCCCAAGCGCAACCACCGGGCCCAGATACTCAATGTGGACGGAGACCCCATCCCCCGCCTCTACGCCGCCGGGGAGTTCGGCTCCGTGTACGGGATGCTCTACCCCTCCGGAGGCGGCAACCTCGCCGAGTGCTTCGCCTTCGGCCGCATCGCCGGGGAGCACGCCGCCCGGGAGGAGTCGGGGCGCTGAGTGCGCACCTCGGACTTTGACTACGAGCTACCCCAGGAGCTAATCGCCCAGGCCCCCGCCCAGCCCCGGGACAGCTCCCGCCTCATGGTGCTACACCGGGATACCGGCGAGATAGAGCACCGCCGCTTCCGGGACATCGCGGACTACCTGCGGCCCGGCGATGTGGTGGTGCTCAACGATACCCGGGTCATCCCCGCCCGGCTCCGGGGCCGCAAGGAGACCGGGGGTAAGGTGGAGGTGCTGCTGCTGCACCGGGAGAGGGCCCCCGGTGGTGAGGCAAACTGGCGGGCAATGGTGCGCCCCGGCAAACGGCTGGAGGTGGGCACCCGGCTCACCCTGGGCCAGGACGGCCACACGGTATCCGCCCTGGTGGCGGAGCGGAGGGAGGACGGCAGCCGCCTGCTCACCATTGCCGATGAGTCATGTCTCGCCGAGGCGGGAGAGGTGCCCCTGCCCCCCTACATCCACACCCCCCTTAGCGACCCGGAGCACTACCAGACGGTGTATGCCCGCGAGCCGGGCAGCGCCGCCGCCCCCACCGCCGGGCTCCACTTCACCCCGGAGCTGCTGCAGGGGCTGCGGGAAAAAGGGGTGGGCATACTTTATGTCACACTGCACATCGGGCTGGACACCTTCCGCCCGGTGCGAGAGGCCGACCCTGCCCACCACACCATCCACCGGGAGTGGGCCGTGCTCAGCCCCGGGGCCGCCGCAGTCCTGAATAGGGCCAAGGCGGGCGGTGGAAGGGTGATTGCCACCGGCAC
>JAZGBK010000328.1:0-6190 GCA_036476365.1 Dehalococcoidia bacterium | reverse complement strand
GCATCAGCGTCCGGGAATACCTAACCGACGCCCGCAAATGCGCCGAGGCCCAAGTCCGGGCCTACGAGCTATTCAAGCCCGATGTGGTGGTCATGGTGGGGGACCTCCTCAAGGAGGCCGAGGTCTTGGGGAATGTGCTGAAGTTCCCCGAGGACAGCATATGTATCTCCGAAAGTGTAGCCCTGGAGGAGAAGGGGAACCTGGCCGACCTCAGGGTTCCAGACCCCTTCACCGCCGGGCGTATGCCCACCTATCTGGAGGCCTGCCGTCTGGTAAAAGAGCAGATAAAGGAGTCCTCGGTGGGGGGGAATGTGTGCGGACCGTGGACCGTGGCTATATCGCTCCGGGATGCCGAGACCCTGCTGAGGGACTGCCGCCGGGACCCGGAGTTCGTCCACGCCCTGATGCAATTCGCCACCGAGGTCAGCCGCACCTATGCGCTGGCCCTGGCCACCGTCGGCGTGGGCGTGAGCATCGGGGAGCCTACCGCATCGTGCAGCCTGGTCTCCCCCCGCCTCTACCGGGAGTTCATCTTCCCCTATCACCAGAGGCTGTTTGCCGACCTCCATGCTAAGGGGCTCAATGTCACCCTGCATGTCTGTGGCTATGCCGACCCCATTTTGCAGGACCTCATGGATACCGGCACCGATGCCCTCAGCATCGATTTCCCCTCCTCCCTGGAGCAACTGGTGGCCCTCTCCTCCGGGAAGGTGGTGGTCATCGGCAATGTGAATACCAGGCTCTTCTATCAGGGTAGCCGGGAGGATATGGAAGCCGAGGTCAGGCGGTGCATTGATACCGCCGCCAAGGGCGGTGGTTTCATCCTCTCCACCGGCTGCGAGGTCCCCGGCATCGCCACCCAGGAGCGCATCCAGTGGTTCATGGAGGCGGGGGAGAAGTTCGGTACCTATGCCGCCCAGCCCGCCTGAGACAGCCATGCTCCGTCTGGAAAGAGAGCAGCAGGTCTGCCGCATAGGGGGTGTGGCGGTGGGGGGCCAACCGGGGGAGAACCCACCGGTGCTCATCGGCTCCCTGTTCCACAAGGGGGACAGGCTGCTGCACAGACGCCTGGAGCACGACTTTGACCGTGCCGGGGCCAGGGACCTCCTGAAACGGCAGGAGGAGCTCTCCCGGCAGACCGGCATCCCCTCCATGGTGGACATCGTCGGCAACACCGGGGACGAGCTGAAGGCTTACATAGACTTCGTGGCCGGGGCCACCACCGTGCCCTTTTGCCTGGACGCCTGGAAGCTCCAGCCGCGCCTGGAGGCGGCCCGCTACGCCGCCGGGCTGGGCCTGCTGGACCGTGTGATATATAACAGCGTAAGCCCGTGGTCGGAGGATATAGAGCGGGAGGCGGCGGGGCTGGCGGAGATTGGCGTCAAGCATGTGGTGCTGGTGGCCTTTGACCCGGAGGACCAGATGCCCGCAGGACGGCTGGGGTGCCTGGAGAGGTTGCTGAAGGCCCTGGAAGGGGTGCCCCTGGAGAGCATCCTGGTGGACACCTCGGTGATGAACCTGCCCGCCACCGCCTTCTGCTCCCTGGCCAACCGCATGGTCAAGGAGCGCTACGGCCTGCCGGCGGGGAGCGCCCCCGCCAACGGCACCTATATGTGGAAGGAGGCCCGGCAGACCTGGGGAGGGGCCGGGTTCGCCGGGGTGGATACCGCCGTCCACGCCGTGGCCTCGGTGCTGTGGCACGATTTCCTGTTCTACGGCCCCCTGGTGGCGGCTGGCCGAATGTTCCCCGCAGTAGCCGCCGCCGCCGCCGTCCAGTCCACCCTGATATACGGGGAGGGTGGGCCCCTCCCCTCCAGCCCGGAGCACCCCCTGAACCGGCTCTTCGCCGACTTCGCCGGGCAGCTATCGGCCCGGAGCCAGAGCCAAACGGTCCCCGGGGGCTGAGGCAAGATGTCCCAGGTAGCGGCTCTGACCCCCCGGGAGAGGATAGCCCGCCTCTTTCACAGGCAGCCTATGGACCGCATGCCCTTCTTCAGCGGCCAGGGCATGGTCACCCTGCCCGCCATCCAGTCCCTGGGGCTGCGCTTCCCGCAGATTCACCTCTCGGCAGAGGCCATGGCCGCCGCCGCCACGGCCACCGTGGAGCGGTATGGCTTTGATGCCGCCGTGGTGCCTTACGACATGTGCACCGTGCCCGAGGCCCTGGGCCTCCGGGCCAGCTTCTACGAGGACGCCTCGGATGTCCTCTACCCCACTATCCCCGCCAAGTGGGGCTCCCCCGAGGAGGTAACCGTCCCCCCCGATATCCTGGAGCGGGGCCGCCTGCCCGTGGTCTCCCAGGCCATAGGGCTGCTCCGGGAGGGGCCGGGGGCAGACCGCGCCATAGGCACCTGGCTCCTGGGCCCCTTCACCCTGGCCGGGCAACTGGTGGAGCTGGATGTGCTGCTGAAGCTGACCATGAAGGACCGGCCCCGGGTGGAGCGGCTCCTGGACCGGCTCACGGAGCTTATCATCCACATCGGCCGGGCCTACCAGGGGATGGGGGTGGACTACATAAGCCTGAGGGAGATGGGCACCGGGGCGGATATCCTCAGCCCCCGGGTGTTCCGGGAGCTGGTCCAGCCCTACCTGAGGCGTATTCTGGACTCCTGGCAGCCTCCCCGGGTGCTCCATATCTGCGGGGCCACCGACCCCATAGTGGACTACCTGCAGGAGTGCGGGGCCGAGGCCCTCAGCGTGGACCACAAGAACGACCTGGCCGAGTCCCGGCGCAGGGTGGGCGATAGCACCCTCCTCTTCGGCAACCTGGATGTCTATCGGCTGCTGGGCCAGGCTACCGTGGCCGAGGTCGGCAGCAAGGTGCGGGAAAGCGCAGCGGCGGGGGCCGACGCCGTATGGCCGGGCTGCGATATCTGGCCCGAACTCAAGGAGGAAAACCTGTTTGCCCTGGCCGAAGCGGTCAAAGGGCTGCCGTTCGTAGCAGAAAGGGGTGCTCATTGACTCAGCAGAAACAGGCAATCCTGGACCGGCTCAAACAGGGGGTCATCGACTACGATGAGGAGGCGGTCAAGGAGGCCGCCCAGGAGGCCCTGGAAGAGGGCGTGGACGCCTACGAGGCCATAATGGACGGCCTGTCCGCTGGCATGGGGGTGGTGGGTGACCTCTATGAGAAGAAGGAGTACTTCGTGCCCGAGCTCCTCATGTCCGCCGATGCCATGTATGTCGGCCTGGATGTGCTGAGGCCCCACATAAAAGAAGGGTCCCGGGGGGAGCGCAAGGGCCAGGTGGTCATCGGCACCGTGCAGGGGGATGTGCACGATGTGGGCAAGAACCTGATAAAGATAATGTTTGAGGTGGCCGGCTTCACCGTCCACGACCTGGGGCGGGATGTGCCCCTGGAGAAGTTCGTGGAAGAGCAGATGAAGACGGACGCCGATATCGTGGCCATATCGGCCATGATGACCACCACCATGATGGGCATGCAGAAGGCGGTGGAGATGATACGGCAGCGCAACCCCAATGTGGCCATCATGCTGGGCGGGGCCCCCGTTACCCAGGAGGTGGCCTCGCTATTTGGGGCCGATGGCTATGCCGAGTCGGCGGGCAACGCCGTCCAGGAGGCCCTCAAGATGCTCAAGAACCTCCGGGAGATGAGGAAGCCATAGCCTGAGCATGGCAGACAAAGAAGCCCGCTGGCAGATTGTGTTTCAACCCTCGGGGCGGCGGGGCCGGGTGAAGGCGGGGACCACCATCCTGGAGGCCTCCCGGGGGCTGGGGGCCGAGATTGAGACGGTATGTGGCGAGAAGCGCATCTGCGGCAAGTGCAAGGTAAGGATTGAGACCGGCTTCTTTGAGAGATACGGCATAACCTCCGGCCCCTCCCACACCTCTCCCTTCACCGAGGAGGAGAGCAAGCACATCTCCGCCCAGGAAAAGGAGCAGGGGTACCGCCTGGGCTGTGTGGCCCGCATAGAGGGGCCCCTGGTGGTCTTCGTCCCCGAGGAGAGCCGCACCGGCAAGCAGGTAATACGCAAGGCCGCCACCCAGCGGGCCATAGACCTCCACCCCGCCGTCCGGCTCTGCTACCTGGAGCTGGAGGCGCCCACCCTAAGTGACCCCGTGGCCGACCTGGACAGGGTGCGCCGGAAGCTCTCCCTGGAATACGGTTTGGAACCGGTGACCATAGACTACGCCGCCCTGCGGGAGCTGTCTGATGCCCTGCGCCGGGGTGGCTGGAAGGTCACCCTGGCCCTGTGGCAGGACAGCGAGATTATCGCCGTGTGGCCGGGCAGGGTGGAGCACGGCTACGGCCTGGCCGTGGACATCGGCACCACCACCGTGGCCGCCTATCTGTGTAACCTGGGCAACGGTGAGCTGGTAGCCACCGACTCCATGATGAACCCGCAGGTGGCCATGGGCGAGGATGTCATGTCCCGCATCACCTATGCCATGTCCCACCGGGAGGGCGGGCTGGGGCGTATGCAGGGGGCGCTGATTGACGGGCTAAACAAGCTCATCCGCAACGTCGCCCGGAGCAGCAAGCTGACCCCGCGGGATATCCTGGAGGTGACCTTCGTCGGCAACACCGCCATGCACCATATTCTGCTGGGGATAGACCCGGAGTACCTGGGGGTAGCCCCCTTCACCCCCGCCGTCCACGGCTCCCTGGATGTGAAGGCCCGGGACCTGGGCCTCCAGGTGCACCCGGGGGCCAGCGCCCATATCCTGCCCATTGAGGCCGGGTTTGTGGGTGCCGACAATGTGGGGGTGCTCATCGCTGAGGAGCCGTACAACCAGGACGAGATAATCCTTATCGTCGACATAGGCACCAACGGCGAGCTGGTGCTGGGCAACCGGCACCGCCTCCTCTCCACCTCGTGTGCCACCGGCCCCGCTTTGGAGGGTGCCCACATCAAGTCCGGCATGAGGGCCGCCCCCGGCGCTATTGAGAGGGTGCGCATAGACCCCCAGACCTACGAGGTGGGCTGCCGGCTCATCGGGGACGAGCACCGCCGGGGCCGCCGGGCGGTCAGGCCCCGGGGCCTGTGCGGCTCCGGGATAATAGATGCGGTGGCGGAGCTCTACCGGGCGGGGGTTATTGACCGCACCGGCCGCTTCCGCAAGGGCCTCAGCTCCGCCCGGCTCGTTGCCGTGGACGGCAGGCCGGAGTTCATCCTCGCCCATGCGGAGGAGACCGCCATAGGCAGGGACATCACCGTATCCCAGGAGGATGTGAGGAATGTGCAGCTGGCCAAGGCCGCCCTGTATGCCGGTGCCCGGCTGCTGATGCGCAGGCTGGGGGTGGACCGGGTGGACCGGGTGGTGCTGGCGGGGGCCTTCGGCAGCTACATAGACACCGAGGAGGCCCAGGTGCTGGGGCTTTTCCCGGACTGCCCCCCGGGCCGGATTTACGCCGTGGGCAACGCCGCCGGGGACGGTGCCCGCATCGCCCTGCTCAACCGCCACAAGAGGCGGGAGGCCGAGGAGGTGGCCCGCCGGGTGGAGTATGTGGAGCTGACCCTGGAGCCCGACTTCCAGCGGTACTTCGTGGAGGCCATGTATATCCCCCACATGGTGGACAAGTTCCCCCACCTCGGGGCCCTCCTTGGAATGGAAGGGGCTGCTTAGCAACCTGACCTGTCTCTGCCCGGTGGCGGGTGGCCGGGTGTGGGGCAGCACCACGATGGTAGTGAGTTATGCCAGGTACCATCGGCCTCTGTGATAGAATCGTGGGGTAGGTGTGGCAGGATTTTGGTGGGCTGACTACGCCCACGACACGGACTATGCATAGGGAGGTGATTGGACCATGCAACCCCAGCAACGCACATGGCAGGCCCTCTTGGAGCAAGGTGCTCCGGAGCTACTCAAGGATGTGACACGGATCCGGGAGTCTCTTATGACTGACGGTGCGCTGTCCCTTAAGGTGAAGACGCTGATGACGATGCTTTGCGATGCCTTGCTGGCCCATTCAGACGGGGTGGCCAACATAGCTAAACGCGCTCGGGCCTTGGGAGCCAGCGAGGCTGAGGTTGGTGAAACTGTGGCGGTGGCTTTCTTGATGGGAGGACTGCCCGCACTGGTCACAGGCGCCAACGCCTTTCGGGCCCTAATCCGTGGATTCTTTTGGGGAGGGGTGGTCAGGGAGCAACGGACAGGGTCGGGGGGTAGTTGGGGAGACGAAAGGGACCACGTCGGAGGCCAGAAGGCCCTGTCTGTGCGGCTTTCAACC
>JAZGBK010000327.1:0-2111 GCA_036476365.1 Dehalococcoidia bacterium | reverse complement strand
TCTCATAGACATCGTCCCGGATTTTCTCCAAGGGGGTGTCAGGGTCGTGCTGGGCGGCGATGACGATGGCATCCACCCCACTGGGCTCGCCGTGGCGGTATTCCACCGTCACCTGAGTCTTGCCATCGGGGCGCAGGTAGGGCAGCAGGTTCTCCTTCCTCGCCTCGGCCAGCCGCAGGCAGAGCTTGTGGGCCAGGGAGATGGACAGGGGCATGAACTCCGGGGTCTCGTTGCAGGCGAAGCCCACCATCATCCCCTGGTCTCCGGCACCCACCCGGTCAAACTCCTCCCGGGAGCCCTCCCGCCATTCCAGGGACTGGCTCACCCCCTGGTCGATATCGGGCGACTGCTCCTGGATGGATACCATGACCCCGCAGCTCTGGTAGTCAAACTGGTATTCGGGGCGGGTGTACCCCGCCTCCTTGATGACATTCCGGGTGATGTTGGGGATTTCTATGTAGCAGTCAGTGGTGATTTCACCCATGATGATGGCCAGCCCGTTGGTGACCGCCGTCTCACAGGCTACCCGGCCGTTGGGGTCCTTTTCCATGATGGCGTCCACGACGGCGTCGGATATTTGGTCGCAGAGCTTATCGGGGTGCCCTTCGGTGACCGATTCTGAGGTAAAGTAAGACCCGGGGCGCTTCATGAAGCTCTGCACGGTTCTCCTCCTTCAGGGCGTACAAAATACATTGTACGGGTTTTTCCCTGTTAGGGAAAGCCCCGTTTGGGTAATATGTTCGGGTCGCCTGTTCTGCTTGCCGGTGGCAGGGGTGGCTCAGGTGCCCATCTCCCAGGACTGCAGATAGTGCTGCTGCTCGGCGGTGAGGGAGTCTATGGCTAACCCCAGGCTGCTGAGCTTGAGGCGGCCTATCTCCCGGTCTATCTCCGGGGGCACCGGGTGCACCTGAGGGTCCAGCCGCTCCCCCCGGGCCAGGTACTCCAGGGCCAGGGCCTGGTTAGCGAAGCTCATGTCCATGACGCTGGCGGGGTGGCCCTCGGCGGCGGCCAGGTTCACCAGGCGGCCCTCGGCCAGCACATACAGGCGGCGGCCGTCCTTTAAGGCGAACTCCTCCACCAGGGGGCGAGCCGCTCGCCGGGAGGTAGATAGGGCCTCCAGGGCGGGCAGGTTAATCTCTACATTGAAATGCCCGCTGTTGGCCAGCACCGCCCCGTCCTTCATGGCCTCAAAATGGGGCCGGTCCAGCACCGAGGTATCCCCGGTGGCGGTGATGAAGACATCCCCCACCGCCGCCGCCTGGATGAGGGGCATCACCTGGTAGCCGTCCATGACCGCCTCCAGGGCAGGGATGGGCTCTACCTCGGTGACAATCACCTGGGCACCCATGCCCCGAGCCCGCATGGCTATGCCCCGGCCGCACCAGCCGTAGCCGCACACCACCACCACCCTGCCCGCCCACAGGATGTTGGTGGCCCGGGTGATGCCGTCTATGGTGCTCTGCCCGGTGCCGTAGCGGTTGTCAAAGAAGCGCTTGGTCTGGGCCTCGTTGACGGCCACGATGGGATAGGCCAGCTCGCCCCGCTGGGCCATGGCCCGCAACCGGACAACCCCGGTGGTGGTCTCCTCGGTGCCCCCTTTTGCCTGGCCCAACAGCTCCCGGCGCTCCTTGTGGATGAAGCTCACCAGGTCGGCGCCATCGTCCATGGTGAGCTGTGGGTCCTGCTCCAGGGCCTGGGCAATATGCCGGTAATAGGTCTCGGTGTCCTCCCCCCGGATGGCGAACACGGGTATGCCGTGGTTCACGGTTAGGGCGGCGGCCACGGGGTCCTGGGTGCTCAGGGGGTTGGAGGCGCACAGGTTGAGCTCAGCGCCCCCGGCCTGGATGGCACGGGCCAGGTTGGCCGTCTCGGTGGTGATGTGCAGGCAGCCGGAGACGGTGAGGCCCTTGAGGGGCTTCTCACGGGCGAAGCGCTCCCGGATGAGGCGCAGCACCGGCATCTCCCGGGCGGCCCACTCGATGCGTAACACTCCCTGCCCGGCGAGTCCGGGGTCCTTCACGTGTCCTTCAGCTTGGGATACCATCCTTTAGCGGTCCTCCTTGGAAAGTGGTTTGCCCCTTCGACTATGACGCCAGCCAGTGGCGAAATAC
>JAZGBK010000326.1:0-5758 GCA_036476365.1 Dehalococcoidia bacterium | reverse complement strand
CACGGGGGTTCCCTTTTGGGTAACCGTGCTTTTTTATTGGCGTTTGTTTCAATACCGGGGTGCCAGACCAATGTTGGGTGGGGGGGGGTGGGGGGGGGGCAAGAAGCAAGGTTGCTGCAAACACCCTATATGGGCGGGGTGCCGGTGGTCTGCTATACTGGGGTCCACATAAAGCCGCTGGCGCATTAAGGCCACCGGGGACTGGGAGGGCAGTATGCCGCACGGCTATACGGGCAGGGTACTCAGGGTTGACCTCTCCTCGGGCAAGCTGGCTACCGAGGAGCCCCCGGAGGACTTCTACCGCCGCTATTTCGGTGGGGAGGGGTTCGTGGGCTATTACCTGCTCAAGGAGCTCCCGCCGGGGGTGGAGCCCCTGAGCCCCCAGAACAAGCTCATCTTCGCCGCCGGGCCGCTGACCGGCGTGCCGGTGGGGGGCTGTGGCCGCCACAGCGTGGGGGGCAAGTCGCCCCTGACGGGGGGCTTCGGCGAGGCCGAGGCCGGGGGCTACTGGGGGGCCGAGCTCAAGATGGCCGGCTTTGACGCTATCCTGGTGGAGGGCAGGGCGGAGACGCCCGTCTATCTCTTCATCCACGACGGCCAAGCCGAAATACGGGATGCCCGCCCCCTGTGGGGCCTGAAGACCCTGGAGTGCCAGGACGCCATCCGGGAGGAGCTGGGGGACCCCGGGGTCAGGGTGGCCCAGATTGGCCCCGCCGGCGAGAACCTGGTGCGCTTCGCCTGTGTGGTGAACGACCTGGACGCCTTTGCCGGCAGGACGGGGCTGGGGGCGGTGATGGGCTCCAAGAACCTCAAGGCGGTGGCCTGCCGGGGCCGCCAGCGGCTCTCCCTGGCCGACCCTCAGGCGGTGGCCGCCCTGGCCCGCTGGGTGCGGGACAACACCCCGGTGAACAATAAGGCCATGCGGGACCTGGGCACGGCCTCGGTGGTGCGGGGCCTTAACCGGCGGGGTGGCCTGCCCACCCGCAACTTCCAGGACGGCTCCTTTGACGGCGCAGAGCGGATAAGCGGTGAGGCCATGAGGGACACCATTCTGGTGGGAAGGCGGAGCTGCTATGCCTGCCCCGTCCAGTGTAAGCGGGAGGTGAAGGTGGACGAGCCGTACCCCGTAGATCCCCGCTACGGCGGTCCCGAGTACGAGACCATAGCCTCCCTGGGCTCCAACTGCGGCATAGATGACCTGAAGCTCATCGCCAAGGGTAACGAGCTGGTGGCCGCCTACGGCCTGGACAGCATCTCATGTGGGGCCTCCATCGCCTTCGCCATGGAGTGCTTTGAGCGGGGCCTCATCACCCTGGAGGACACCGAAGGACTGGACCTCCGTTTCGGCAACGGAGCGGCCATGCTGGAGATGGTGGAGCGCATCGCCCGGCGCCAGGGGCTGGGGGGCCTGCTGGCAGAGGGGGTGGCCCGGGCCGCAAACCAGATTGGTGGTGAGGCGGTGGAGTTAGCCCTCCACATCAAGGGCCAGGAAATACCCATGCACGAGCCCCGCTGGAAGCAGGGTATGGGCGTGGGCTATGCCATTTCGCCCACCGGGGCCGACCACTGCCACAACTTGCATGACCCCAACTATACCGGCATGAGTCCCATCATGGAGGACCTCAAGGCCCTGGGCGTCCTGGAGCCCCTGCCGGTGGACGACCTGTCCCCGGCCAAGGTACGGATGCTCGCCTACCACTCGCAGTGGATACACTTTATGAACTCCGCCGTATGCTGCTACTTTGTGATGCTCTACGGCCTGGTGGGGTTCAACCGGGTGGCCGAGATAGTGAGCGCCGTCACCGGCTGGAACACCACTGTCTTTGAGCTGATGAAGGTGGGGGAGCGGGCCGCCAACCTGGCCCGGGCCTTCAACCTCCGGGAGGGCCTCACCGCTCAGGATGATACGATGCCGGGGCGTTTCTTCAGCCCCCAGGCTTCGGGGCCCTTGCAGGGCGTGGCCCCGGACCCGGAGGCCTTCCACCGGGCCAGGGACACCTACTACGACATAATGGGCTGGCCCCAGGGACGCCCCTCCCCCGGCAAGCTGGCGGAGCTGGGCATTGACTGGGTGGTGCCCGTGCTGGAAGCGAAGTAGGGGTTATTCTGGGGGTGGGGTGTGGGTCTCCCGCCACAGGCGGTCCACGGTGTGGCGCACCACCTCGTAGGAGAAGCCCCGGCGGTGCAGGAAGTCCCCGGCCTTGCGCCGGAAGCCCATGTAGTCCTGGGAGGCCCAGCGGGGGGCCTTCTTGATGGCCGCCCGGTAGGCCGCCTCCTCATCGTCCAGGCCCCGGGTGGCCTCGGCGGCCGCCTCGGGGTCAACTCCTTTGCGGCGGAGTTCTCCCTGGATGAGGCGGGCGCTGCGGGGGCTCATCCCCTCCCGGGCCTCCCGCCAGGAGCGGGCGAAGGCGGCATCGTCCACCAGGCCCTGCTGTGCCAGCCGCTCCAGCTCCTCCTCCACCCCCTGGGCGGGGAAGCCCCGGCGTAGCAGGCGCTGGCGGAGCTCGGCTCGGCTGCGGGGCCGGTAAGAGAGCAGGTGCAGGGCGGCCCCGTGGCAGCGGTGGGACAGGTTATGCTCCTGGAGGCGGTCTGCCTCGGTGGCGGAGAGCTCGGCACCCACCGCCAGCCCGGCGGCCACCTCTGCCTCCAGGGCGAAGGCGAAGCGGCCATCCAGGAACACCAGGAAGCGCCTGCCCCGGCCCCGTTTCAGGGCGGTTATGGTGGGCATGGAGCGCCCTCCTATGCCGGACGGTGGAGGGTGGTTGCTATCACGAGAGGGGTGCCTGGACGATGATTGACCTGCTCGCCGCCGATAGATTGGCGCAGCCGGTGGCTGCCATGGTGCGGCGTAGCTCCTCAGTAATCTTGTCAAGCAGCAGCGTTACGGCATCAGCGCCACCGGCACCCATGGCCAGCAACAGGGGGGCGGCGAACCCCACCGCCTGAGCGCCGAAGGCCAGCGCTTTGAGGACATCGTTGCCAGTCTGGAAACCGGTGTCCACCAGCACCGCTATCTTGCTACCCACGGCATCGGCAATCCTGGGCAGTGCCAGCATGGAGGGGACGGTAAAGTCTATGGCGGCGTAGCCGTGGTTGCTCACTAATATGGCGGAAGCCCCTAACGCAGCAGCCTTTTCGGCGTCCCGCACCCCCAGCACGCCCTTGATGATGAACGGTAGCTTGGACTGGGATATTACCTGTCTTATCTCCTCCGTGCGCTGCGGGCCGAATGTATCCGTTCTGCCAATCTGGTCCCCCTTCTGTAGTACGCCGTAGAAGTGGTCAATATCCATACCCACGGCCACACATCCCCGGCTCTCCGATTCACGGACTTTCTCGTAGATTAGCTCGGTGTTGCGGTATGGCTTCACTATCTTCACCACGGGCGCTCCGGTGTCAATAGCTTCCTGTAGCTCCAGGGAGCCGCCGATGCCCAGCATCATCATGGCCCCGGCCGCTGCCACACCCCTGGCGATGTCGGTCAGGTCGGTCTCTGACATATCCTCTACCCTGGAGATAGGGGAGCAGAAGAGGGGCGTTCTTAGCCTTGTGCCGAAAAAGGTGAAGCTGGTATCCACCTCAACGGGGTCAAAGTAGTTGGGCTCAAAGAAGAGGGAGTCCAGGTATTTCCGGTTGGCCTCCACCTGGGCGCCGATGCTGCTTGGCGGGGGAAACCGCCTCGCCCAGCCCCTCTGGGCCAGGTTCTCTCTGCCCCTGGCGTAAATCTGGGATATGGTAAGCGGCTTTTCTTCCATGTCTGGCTCCTCTCTGACTCAGGCCTACTACGCCTCCGATAATAGGGTAAATCAGGGTCATTTAGCAAGCATTACGGGTGGGCCGGTTTGGGGGGGCAGGCAAACCTAATGCTGGCTC
Source organism: Dehalococcoidia bacterium (assembly GCA_036476365.1). GTDB lineage: Bacteria > Chloroflexota > Dehalococcoidia > JACVQG01 > JAHKAY01 > JASLQE01. The sequence goes on along the minus strand of JAZGBK010000326.1, from coordinate 1,885 downwards.
TGTTATAACCGGTGCCAGGTGTCTATCGACCGACGAGTGCCCGGGCCTTTTCACGGCCCTGCCGGTGCCGCTCATTGTTGGAGGGGATGCGCTTTCGCAGGCGTATGCTCTTGGGCGTTACTTCAACCATCTCATCCTCAGCAATAAAGTCGATGGCCTCTTCCAGGCTCATACGCAGCGTCGGGGTGAGTTTGGTGGCGATGTCGGAGGTAGAGGAGCGCATATTGGTCAGCTTTTTCTCCTTGCACACATTCACCACCAGGTCATTGTCTCGTGCGTGCATCCCCACGACCATGCCTTCATAGACCGGCGTGCCCGGGTCTATGAAGGTACGCCCTCTCTGCTGAGCGTTGTTCAAGCCAAAAGTAACTGCCACGCCAGTTTCGGCAGCGACAAGAGCCCCTGCTCTCACGGACTTCACCTCTCCACGCAATGGCTCATATCCGGTGAAAACGCTGTCCATCTGCCCGTTACCCCGAGTGGCCCTTAGGAAAAAACTGCGGAAGCCGATTAGTCCACTGGTAGGGATTTTGAACTCCAAACGCACATGCCCCTGTCCATCGCTGAACATATTCGTCATCTGCGCCAGCCGTGAGGATAATTCCTCTGTGAACACACCTATAGCTTCCTCATCAATGCTCAGCACCAACAGCTCACAGGGTTCCAGTATATGCCCATCTATGACCTTGATGATAGACTGAGGCCTGGAAACCTGAAACTCATATCCCTCCCGCCGTATGCTTTCTATGAGGATGGCCAGATGTAACTCACCCCGCCCCGATACCAGGAAGACATCAGCGCTATCCGTATCGTGCACTTGCAGGCTTACATTGGTCTGAAGCTCAGCCAGGAGGCGCTCCCGAAGCTGCCGCGAGGTTACATACCGCCCGTCCTGCCCGGCGAATGGCGATGTGTTCACCCCAAAGGTCATCTGCACTGTGGGCTCACCGATATCGATGTCCGGGAGCGGCTCTGGTTGGCTGACTGCGGCAATAGTGTCGCTTATAGCTACTTGCCACAGACCGGCCAGAGCGATAATCTCTCCCGCCTCTGCCTCAGTAACCTCTTGGCGTGATAGCCCCTCAAAGACGAACAGCCTTGAGACTTTATGCGAGGTTACCACACCGTCCCGGGTGATTCGCGCCACCTGGTCCCCTGTGGCCACCTTCCCCCGGGCGATGCGTCCCACGGCAATCTGGCCCAGATGGCTATCGTAGCTCAGCGCCGCCACCAGCAGTTGGAAGCCACCCTGGGCATCGCCGCCAGGCGGTGGGATGTGCTCCAGGATTGCGTCGAAGAGAGGCACAATGTTCTTGGGCTGGTCTCCCAGGCTGGCCAGAGCGTAACCCGCCTTGGCGTCAGTATACAGAATAGGGAAATCTAGCTGCTCGGCTTCTGTGGCAAGCTCCAGGAAAAGGTCCTGCACCATATTGGCCACCTCTACAGAGCGGGCCGCAGGGCGGTCAACTTTGTTGATGACCACGATGGGCTTGAGTTGCTTCTGGAGGGCATGACGCAGCACAAACCTGGTCTGGGGCATCGGGCCATCCACGGCATCGATCACCAGGAGGCAGCCATTGACCATGTTGAGCACCCGTTCCACCTCGCCACTAAAATCGGCATGGCCTGGGGTATCGATGATGTTGATTTTCACGCCCTTATAGGTGATAGCCGTATTTTTGGCTAATATGGTAATGCCCTTTTCCCTCTCCAGCTCGTTGCTATCGAGGATGAGCTCGCCGACTTGCTGGTTATCACGGAAGATGTGGCTCTGCTTGAGCATGGCATCCACCAGGGTGGTCTTGCCATGGTCCACATGGGCAATGATGGCGATATTCCTAATATTTTGCGACATAGAAGCACTGACCGCAGGAAAAAACTGGCC
>JAZGBK010000325.1:0-12741 GCA_036476365.1 Dehalococcoidia bacterium | reverse complement strand
TACAGGGTGTCGTTGCCCCAGTAGGTGCGGAACATGGAGGGCCAGCTGGGCCGTATGGCCAGGTCGCCTTCGGAGTTGGGAGGGAGCTCGGTGCCCTCCCCGTCCACGATGGCGGCGGCGATGCCGGGGATGGGCTTGCCCATGGAGCCGGGGCGCACCGCCATGAAGGGGTAGTTGGCGATGAGGATGGCGCCGGTCTCCGTCTGCCACCAGTTATCGTGGATGGCTTGGTCAAACACCTTCAGACCCCACATCACCGCCTCCGGGTTCAGGGGCTCGCCCACGCTGCAGATGTGCCTCAGGCTGCTGAGGTCGTGTTTGCGGGGGAGCTCCTCCCCGGCCTTCATCAGCATGCGGATGGCAGTCGGGGCGCTGTACCATACGGTTACCCTGTATTTCTCAATGAGGGAGTACCAGGCGCTGGCCCCAAAGCCGCCCTCGTAGATGAGCTGGGTGACCCCGTTGAGCCACGGGGCGGCCATCCCGTAGGAGGTGCCCGTCACCCAGCCCGGGTCGGCGGTGCACCAGTATATGTCGTCGGGGTGGAGGTCCAGCACCCATTTCCCCGTGGCGTAGTGCTGAATGGCGGACCCGTGGACATGGACGGCACCCTTGGGTTTGCCGGTAGTCCCCGATGTATAGTGCATGATGGAGTAGTCGTCGTGGCCGGTGGCTATGTCGGGGGAGTGGGATGGGGCGGCGGCCATGGCCTGCTCATAGCTGATGTCCCCCTCTTCCAGCCCGGCCCCCTGGGCCTCCCGGTCTATTAGGATGATGTGCCGTAGCTGGGGCAGGTCCTTGAGGATGGGGGCTATCCGGCCCTTGAGCTCCGGTGTGGTGACCAGGACACTGGCCCCGCTATCCACCAGGCGCTCCCGCACCGGGTCGGGGCCGAAGGCGGAGAACAGCGGCCCGATTACGGCCCCCATCTTCAGGGTGCCGAAGACGGCTATATAGAGCTCCGGGACCCTGCCCGCAAAGGCGAAGACCCGGTCCCCCTTCTGCACCCCCAGGCCGGAGAGGACATGGGCGAACTTGTTGGTGAGGAGACGGAGCTGCTCATAGGTATAGGACTCCTGCTGGCCGTCCTTGCCCTCCCAAAGCATGGCCAGATGCTCCCCCCGCCCGCTGAGGCAGTGGCGGTCAATAGCCAGGTGGGCCAGGTTGAACCCGTCCTGGCTGCTGGTTCCCAGTTCCTGGGCCACTTCCGGCCATGAGAACCCTGGGGTAAGGTCCTCTTCGCCCAGCAGGTTGGGGACCACCCTCATCTCCGTGGCCCTGGGCTTGGCTATCTCCGGGTATCTCATCCCGTTGTTCCTCGTCCTGGCCTCATATGATATGCTTCTTGGCATCATATGATACGCTTTTCTGAAACACGTTTCAAGACTATAGCTCAAAGTCTACGAGCTGGCCGTGCTGGAAGCCGGCGGCCTGGATGAACCTCTGGAGACTTTCGTCCTGGCGGCGCACGACGATGTGCGTCTTCATGTTGAGCCCCCGGCATTCCTGGGCGAAGGCTTGGAGGAGCTTGTGGCCTATGCCCCGGCGCTGGAACTGGGGGTCCACCCCCATGATGTCTATCCAGCCGCCTGGGGGCAGGCCGTACTCCCAGCCCCGCACATCACCCAGGATAAAGCCCACCACCCGGCCCTCCGCTTCAGCTATCTGGCATAGGGGCGGATAGTACATCTCAAGGTAGCGGTGCACCGTCTGCGGCCACGAGGTCGCCCGGTCCTTGCCGGTGATGTGGCGGTCTATTTCTACGATGTGGCGTACATCGTCGCCGGTCATCTTGCGGATGGTCACTTCTGCCCCTGTCATAGCGTGGTCATCCCCTTTCTAATCCAGTTCTACCATAGTGGCGCCGTCTCCGCCAGCGTGGGGCTCGGCAGAGCCGAAGGCCCTGATCAGAGGGTGGCGGGCCAGCCTCTCCCGGAGGGCCTGGCGTAGCGCCCCGGTGCCCAGGCCGTGGACGATGCGCACCCTGTTGTGGCCGTGAAGCAAGGCCCGGTCCAGGAAGACCTCCATCTCTTCCAGCGCCTGTTCCACCCGCTGGCCTATCAGGTGAAGCTCGGCGTCGGCGGCAGGGGGATGGGGCTTGAGGGGGATGGAGGGGGTCGGGGCTGGGCTGAGTGGCTGGGGCTGGAGCTGCTCGGCGTCAAAGCGTGCCCGGGTGGAGCCGATGAGCACCTCTACACGGCCTTGGGGGCCGGGTGGAGAGAGCACGGTGGCCGGCATGTTGAGCCCCTTCACCTTCACCCGGTCCCCCCGGGCCAGGTCATGCCACCAAGGGGGCCGGGTGGGCTGTGGCCGCCAGTCCTCCCCCTTCACCTCCCGGCGCACCGCCAGGGCATCGGCCAGGGCGTGCTGCACCTGTGCCAGGTCGGTCTCGGCCTCCAGTGCCTTCTCCGCCTGCCTTAGCCGCCCCCTCACCTCCTCGGCCCGGGCCAGCAGCTCCCGCCGCGTGTCTCCCAGCATCTCCTCCCGGTGGGTAGCCAACCGGTGTAGCTCGGCCTCCAGCTCCCGGCGCAGGGCCTCCGCCTGGCGCTGGGCCTCCTCGGCCTGGGTGCGGAGCCTTACGGCCGCCGCCCGCTCCTGCTGTAGCTCCAGTAACAGGTCATCGGTACGCCGCTCACCGGGTGGCAGGAGCTCCCGGGCGTGGGCGATGAGGGGTTGAGGCAGGCCCAGCCGGGAGGCGATAACCAGGGCGTAGCTGCGCCCAGGCAGTCCCAGGCTCAGCCGGTAGGTAGGTGTCAGGGTCTCCGGGTCCAGCTCCACGCTGGCGTTGGCCATCCCCGGCTGCTCCTCAACGAAGCTGGCCACGGAGCGGAAATGGCCGGTGGCCACTGTGGCCACCCCTCTCCGGGACAGGTGGCCCAGGACGGCCTTGGCCAGGGCCGAGCCCTCGTCGGGGTCGGTGTTGGTGCCCAGCTCGTCCAGCAGCACCAGAGAGCGGGCGGTGGCTGCTTCCAGGATGGCAGCCATGTTCTGTACATGGGAGCTGAAGGTGGAACGGGCCTGCTCTATGCTCTGCTGGTCGCCGATATCGGCATAGACGCCGTCAAAGACGGAGAAGGTGCTGCCTTCGGCCGCCGGGGGCAGCAGCCCTGCCTGGTACATCAGGCTAAGCAGCCCCAGCGTTTTGAGGGCCACTGTCTTGCCCCCGGCGTTGGGACCGGTGATGAGCACCACTGGGCGCTGGGGGTCAATCTCCAAGGTGAGGGGCACGATGGGGCCGGTGAGCAGAGGGTGGCGGGCATCCACCAGGCGGATGAAGGGCCGGTCGCCCTCCCAGGCCACGGGTGGGGCCGCCCCCAAGGCCCGGCCCAGGCGGGCCCGGGCCAGGATGAGGTCCAATTCGGCCATAGCCTCCACCCCCCGGGATATCTCCGCCCCATGCTCCCCCACCGCCCGGGAGAGGCGGCGCAGCACCCGCAGCACCTCCCGCTGCTCCTCCAGCGTAAGCTCCCGATAGGTGTTGCCCAGCTCCACCGTCTGATAGGGCTCCACGAAGACGGTGGCCCCGGTATCGGAGACATCGTGCACCAGGCCCGGCAACCTGCCCTTCATCTCTGCCTTTACCGGCAGCACCAGGCGCTCTGAGCGTATGGTGAATACCGGCTCCTGGAGCACCTCATGGCCTCTGGGGGAGCGCATGATGCGGCTGAGGGCGGTGACTATCCGTTCGTGGGAATGCCGCACCCCTTCCCGCAGGCGGTGCAGCTCCGGGGAGGCGGTGTCCACCACCTCGCCCTGGGGGGTGATGCTGGCCTCAATCTCTTTCTGTAGCGGGGCGAGGTCAGGCAGTGATAGGGATAGGGCTGACAGAAGCGGGGACTCCTTTTGATGGCCGGATAAGATGCGACGGGCGCGGCGGGCAGCCCCCAGGGCGGCGGCCACCTGGCGCAGTTCGGCCCCGGTGAGCACCCCCTCCAGGGCGGCCCGCTGGGCCAGAGGGGCCACCTCGCCGGCCGCCGAGAGGTCTATATCCCGTCCCGTTTCCAGCAGCCTCACCGCCTCGGCGGTCTGCTGCTGGAGGCGGGCTACCTCTTCTGGTTCGTAGCTGGGGCAGAGCTCCAAGGCACGCTGATGGGCCAGGGGGGAGGTGGTGTGCCCCGCCAGCAGGCGGAGCACCTTGTCAAACTCCACAAGCTCCAGGCTGCGGAGCCGGAGGTCATTGGAAGTGTTGTTATAGGCCATAGGTGCGTTCTATTGTAGCAGGATTGCTTACATAAACGAACAGGCAGGAAGGAGCCAGTCCCCCCTCTGCCCTGCTCGTGGTTACTGACTTGGAACCGGCGCTATTCAGTTGTCTCTGCTACTTGCAGGCCATCGTACCTATGGCAGAGGTAGTTGGCCCTTAACCCCTGCCGCCCATCGCCTGCGCGACCTGCTTCATGCGCTGAAGCGCATCATTCAGGTCCACCAGGGGATATATCTCGGTCTCCGAGAAGGGCCCTAAGGGGAACTCCGTCATTATGGCGTCCAGCTCCTCCAGGGAGTTCACATTGGCGATACCCCCTCCCGCCTGCAGTCCCGCACACGACCAGATATCCTGAATCTTGCCGTTCCCGGTGTATTTCTTGGCCCATGCTATCATGGCATCAAGGACGCCGGGCACTGCTTCCGGAGGCATCGGGAACTTGTTCTTTGACGTGATTAAGAATCTCATTTTTCCCCCTTCCTTTTCCTTGGATAAGATTCTGGTGGCCAGTATTGTACTGATTCACTTGCAAACAGTCAACCTTACATAGTCTGTGTAAAATGAAGTGGGTCCTGGGCCCGGAGGTGGGTGGTGAGTCCCACCTCCGGCGGAGGAATTGACATGGCATCGCTGCGGGGGTATTGTGCCTATCACCGAGAGCGGCGCTACCCCTGAAGGGCACCAGGCTGAAGCGGTGAATCCAGAGTGGCGACCTTTAGTCTGGGGTGAGGGCGCTGGGAGTTCAAACACGAGACAGGAGGTGCACAAGGATGGTTACTCAGCGGCGTATATTTCAGGCCAAGCCCGGCGCAGCGGCAGAGGTGGTGGCCAAGATGAAGGAGTTTCAGCCCATCTACGAGAAGCACGGCGGTCCGCCAGGTCGCATTTACACCGACCTTTATAGCGGGCGGACCGACCGGGTGGTATGGGAGTTCGACACAGAGAGCCTGGGCAGTCTTGAGAGCATGGACTGGGAAGCCTCCCAGAGCGCCGAATTCCAGAAAGCCTACGAGCGTTGGTTCCAAGGGTTGAAGGCGTTGATAGAAGGGGCCACGGTGGAGATGTGGAACCGGGAGGTATAGAGACGGGGCCGTTTCGGCCGCCCGGCGGCCCGCCCGATGCAAACCACGCGTGATACCGAATAATTGCCTATGTAGAGGGGTGGGTGTCCTGGGAGCCAGCGTTGTCATCCATAGCTGTGTTCTCTTGTAGCAGGTTTGTTCACCCAAGCGAAAAGCGTGTAGCAAAGTTGATTTATTCCCCATGCTCGACCATGGGAAGCGCAGTAGCAAGATTAGCAAATCAGTTGGGCCAGGGTATTGGTGCTATTGGCAGCAGTGATAGAATTAGAGTGGCGATATTGCTATTCTTGGGGGGGAAGGTGGTAACATTCTTGTGAATTGGGCGAACCTCACGCTCATAATTCCCGTCGGTCGGTATCTCAAGAGACTGCTTGGTGTTACAGCGCGCGAACGGCGGACATTGGCCAGAGAGCAAGTTGTTGTTGCCAAGGAACAGCAACTGGGAGAACTCATCGCCATAAGAGAGCAGAACGAGCAGAATATCGTAAATCTGCTTCGGTTGGAGGCTCAGGACGTTCAGTGCTCGTTGGGGACCAGAGCACAGGCCGCAGAGATACACTTTATGGTGAGAAACCATTCCATATTTGATGTAGTGCTTCACAAGTTCATAGTCAAGCTTCTTTTTCAGAATGACCCCATCGGCACGCTATCTGATGTAGAAGAGCATAAGATTTCTAAACAGGGGGCCTCTGCTTTCACACTTAGGCAAGCCCTCCAGCCATCGGTGGTTGAAGAAATCCGGCAGAGACATGAGCGCCACGACAGGGCAAGTTGGAGCTTCGACATGCACGCCTATTTTCGCTCGCCAGTCGGCGATTTCGAAAGGGTAGACAAGGGTACCCTAACCACGCACCCCTAAAGGTGCAATATCACCCCATACTATGATTAGACTAATAGGCCGTAACCACCCTATAGCCGTCGTCCCAACTCTCAGGGTATGAAGCGCTGGGGTCGCTTGGCAAGCGGTCTTTCGGGCCACCACCCTCCTACCCTTCCCACCCCAGCAGGGCCTGCAGCAGCAGGCGGGCGGCTTGTTTGTCCAGGGGCTGGTTGTTGTTGCCGCACTTGGGGGACTGCACGCAGCTGGGGCAGCCGGCCTCGCAGGGGCAGTCCCTCACCAGCCCCAGGGTGGCCCGCCACAGCTCCTCCATTAGCTCGTAGCCCTTCTCGGCGATGCCTACCCCGCCGGGGTAGCCGTCGTAGATAAATACCTCCGGGCCGCCGGTATCGGGGTGGGCCGGGGTGGAGACGCCGCCGATGTCCTGGCGGTCGCACAGGGCGAACAGGGGCAGCAGGCCGATGGCGGCGTGCTCCAGGGCGTGCAGCCCGCCGGGGAAGTCCAGCCCTTGCCGCTCTATAGCTGGGGGGGCCGGGGTGTGGAACCAGAGGGCGGTGGTGGTGAAGGTGTAGGGGGGCAGGTCCAGGGACTCCTCGCCGATGACCTCCTCGGTGAGCTGCTGCTTCCTGCGGAAGCCGATGACTCGCAGGGTGACCTCTACCTCTCCCAAAATGGCCCGGCTCCTCCCCGCTGCCTTTTCCGCCGTCACCTTGATGATGCGGATGTCGGTGAGGTCATGGGGCTGGGTGTAGTAATCGACATCGGTGGGCTGGGCATAGGCTACCCGGTTGGCCACATCCAGGTCGGTTACGATGTAGCTCTCCCCCTGGTGGAGGTAGATAGCCCCCGGGTGCACCTGGAGGAAGGCCACCGCCGCCTCCACCGTCTCTAGCAGCCGCCCCTGGGAGGTGTCCACGATAGAGTAGGCCCGCTCCGAGGCCGAGCGAAGGTTCACCCCCTGGGCGGGGTAGGAGAGGGTCGCCGAGGGGTACCACCGCCCCCGCTGCTGGCGCAGCAGCCCCGCCTGCTCCAGCTCCTTTACAAGCTGCACCATCTCGGGGCCGAATAAGTCCTGCTCGTTCCCGGACAGGGGCAGTTCATAGGCGGCGCAGAGGAGGTGGGGGCGCAGGATGTGGGGGTTGGCCGGGTTGAGCAGGGCGTGCTCCACCGGCTGGCCGAAGAGGGCCTGGGGGTGGCGCATGAAGTACTGGTCCAGGGGGTTGTCCAGGCCCACCAGGATGCTCAGGGAGCGTTCCCCCCGGCGGCCGCTCCTGCCCGCCTGCTGATAGGTGCTGGCGATGCTGCCGGGGTAGCCGGTGAGCACGGTGGCATCCAGGGTGCCGATGTCAATGCCCAACTCCAGGGCGTTGGTGGCTACCACCCCCAGAAGCTCGCCCCGGAATAGCTGGGACTCAATCTCCCGGCGCACCTCGGGCAGATAGCCTGCCCGGTAGGGGCGCAGCCGCTGGGCCAGGTCGAGGTCACCCTTGGCCAGTAGCGCATCCCGGCAGTAGAGGTAGATGAGCTCGGTGAGCTTACGGGTGCGGGCGAAGGTAAGGGAGCGCACTCCCCAGCGCAGCAGCTCGCTCAGGAGGGTGGCCGCCTCGGTGTTGGCGCTGCGCCTTCCTGTGCGGCCCCTGTCCAGCAGGGGCGGGTCCCACAGCACGAAGTCCTTGCCGCCGCTGGGGGAGCCATCGTCCGTCACCGTCTGGCAGGGGAGTCCCACCAGCTTGTGGGCCAGCTCGCCGGGGTTGGCCAGGGTGGCCGAGCACAGCACGAACCGGGGGTGGGAGCCGTAGGCGGCACACAGGCGGCGCAGGCGGCGCAGCACCAGGGCCACATGGGAGCCCAGGGCACCCCGGTAGGTATGGGCCTCGTCCACCACCACCAGGCGCAGCCGGCGCAGGAAGCGCCCCCAGGCGGCATGGTTGGGCAGTATGCCTACATGGAGCATATCCGGGTTGGTGAACACCACCCGGGCCCGGCGGCGGATGAGGCCCCGCTCCTGCTGGGGGGTATCCCCATCGTAGGCCCCGGCCTCCTCCTCGCCCAGGAAGTGGGGCGTGGCCAGCTCCCGGAGGCCCCGCCACTGGTCCTGTGCCAGGGCCTTGGTGGGGAACAGGTAGAGGGCGGTGCTGCCCCTCTCCGTTGATAGGGTCTCCAGCGCCGCCAGGTTGTATATCAGGCTTTTGCCGCTGGCGCTGGGGGTGGCCACCACCACATGCTCCCCCTGGCGCAGGGCGTTGAGGGCCTGGACCTGGTGGCTATAGAGGGGCAGGAGGTCCCGTTCTCGGAGGACAGCCTCCACCTGGGGGGGCAGGGGCCGCTCCAGCTCCTCGGGGCGAATCTCCCTGGGGGGTATATCCTCCACATGGACTATCTGGCCCTGGTAGAGGGGCAGGGAGCGCAGGTGGCTCAGGAACTGGGCGCTGTCCACACTCAGGGCCCGGGCAGGATTTCCATCTCGTAGTCCACCATCTCCGCATCCAACCGGCTGCCGGCGATGAAGTCCACCACCTGGCTCAGCACTCGGTGCACCTGCTGGCCGTTGTTGGAGATGCAGGCTATGCCCAGGGTAGCCACCTGCCAGTGGTCCTGGTCCTCCATCTCGGCTATGGACACATTGAACCGGTGGCGCACCCGGGCGGTGATCGACTTTACCACCTGGCGCTTGCCCTTGAGGGAATGGTTTTCGGCCAGCCTCAGCCGCACCGTGACCGTGCCCACGCTCATGGCTCTCTTTTCACGGGCCGGGATATGCCCTATAATGGTGGAGGTTCAAGATGGCTTGTCGGTTCATATTATACTACGACCGGGGACGGCTGGCGCTGTTCCCGGTTTGATAATGCACGAGCCTGTGTTATAATCAAGCACTGCACCGGAAAGGTAGAAGTGGACGACGAAACTAAATCAACCCTGATTAAAGATAACGCCCGGCACCAGAAGGACACGGGTTCCCCAGAGGTTCAGGTAGCTGTCCTCACCCACCGCATCAGGGAGCTCACCGAGCACCTGAAAGTCAACCGCCACGATGAAGGTTCCCGTAGGGGGTTGCTGAAGATGGTGGGGCGGCGGCGGCGGCTACTGAACTACCTGGCCCGAGAGGACGGCAACCGCTATCTAACCCTACTGGAAAAGCTGGGCCTGAAGAGGTAAGGGGGAAAACTACATGCCAATCTTCCAGTGTCCCGTGGGGGACAAATCACTCATTGTGGAAAGCGGCCGCTTCGCCGGCTTGGCCGATGGTGCGGTAACCGTACGCTACGGGGATACGCTATCTCTGGTAACTGCCTGTGTATCGTCCAGCCTCCGGGAGGGGATAGACTTCCTACCCCTCACTATAGACTTTGAGGAGAGGCTCTACGCCGCCGGCAAGATACCCGGCGGCTTCTTCCGCCGGGAGGGGCGGCCCAGCCAGGACGCCACCCTGGCCGCCCGGCTTACCGACCGGCCCGTCCGGCCCCTGTTCCCCAAGGGCTTCCGCAACGATGTCCAGGTGGTCATCACCATCCTCTCCGCCGACCAGGAGTACGACCCCGACATATTGGGTATTGTGGGTGCCTCGGCAGCCCTGTCCATATCCCCTGCCCCCTTTGCGGGGCCGGTGGGGGCGGTGCGGGTGAGTTATATCAATGGGGACTGGGTGTTTAATCCCACTTTCTCACAGCGCCACGAGGCCCAGCTTGAGGTAGTGGTGGCCAGCACCCGGGAGGCCGTGGTTATGGTGGAGGCGGAGGCCAAAGAGGCCCCCGAGGCGCTGGTGGCCGAGGCCCTGCGCCGAGGCTTTGAGGCCAACCTGGAGATAGTCCGACTTCAGGATGACATGGTGTCTGTCCTGGGTAAGCCCAAGATGGAGTTCCAGGCCCTGGGTGCCTATCCCGGGGTGTCGGATGCCGTGGCCTCCGTGGCGGATGGGCCCCTGAGCGACCTGCTGGTGGGGGACAAAGCCATGCGGGAGAACGGCCTGGACGGGCTGCGCCGCGAGGTTATGGCCAGGCTGGCGGAGAATTTTCCCAAGGAGGAGATTGCCGCTGCCCTTGAGGCCAAGGTCAAGGCTGAGGTGAGGAAGCGCATGCTGAGCGCCGGTGCCCGCCTGGACGGTCGAGGCTACGACCAGCTCCGGCCCATAAACTGCGAGGTGGGTATCATACCACGCCCCCACGGCTCGGGGCTTTTCACCCGGGGGGCTACCCAGGTGCTGACTCTTACTACCCTGGCATCGGTAGGCATGGAGCAGAAGATAGATACCCTCAGCCCCGAGGAGAGCAAGCGCTTTCTGCATCACTACAACTTCCCGCCTTTTTCTGTTGGGGAGGTGAGGCGCATGACCGGTCCGAGCCGGCGGGACACGGGCCACGGCGCTCTGGCGGAGAAGGCCATTGCCCCCATTCTGCCCGGCGAAGACGAGTTCCCTTACATGATACGCCTGGTGTCCGAGGTGCTCAGCTCCAACGGCAGCACCTCCATGGCCAGCGTGTGTGGCTCCAGCCTCTCCCTGATGGATGCTGGTGTGCCCGTCAAGGGCCCGGTGGCCGGGGTGGCCATGGGCCTGATTACCGGCGAGGACGGCAACCAGGCTATCCTGACCGATATTGAAGGGGCCGAGGATCAGTACGGTGATATGGACTTCAAGGTAGCTGGCACCGCCCAGGGCATAACCGCCCTCCAGATGGATACCAAGCTGAAGGGGGTGAGCCTGGAGGTGTTGGAGAAGGCCATGACTCAGGCCCTACAGGCCCGTCTCTCTATCATGGAGCGCATGCGGGAAGCCATTGCCGAACCTCGTCAGAGCCTCAGCCCCTTTGCCCCCAAGATTTACACCATGAAGATAGACCCGGAGAAGATAGGTGCTGTCATCGGCAGTGGAGGCAAGACCATCCGCGGCATGATTGCGGAGTTCGATGTGTCCATTGATGTGGAGAACGACGGCTCGGTGTTTATCGGCACCACCAACGAGGAGCAGGCCAAAAAGGCCATGGCTCGTATAGAGGTCCTCACCAAGGATGTGGAGGTGGGGCAGATATACACCGGCAAGGTAAGCCGGCTGATGAGCATCGGCGCTATGGTGGAAATCCTCCCCGGCAAGGAGGGCCTGGTGCCACTGGGAGAGCTGGCCGAACACGAGGTGCGGCGGGCCGGTGATGTAGTTCAGGAGGGGGACGAGGTGATGGTTAAGGTGATGGAGATAGACCGTCGGGGCCGGGTGAACCTCTCCCGGCGGGCGGTGTTTGAGACCGGGCCCCGCCCCTCACGGCCGGCGGGTGGGCAGCGGCCTCCGGGTGACCGGCGCTATCCCCCCCGGCCCTTCAACAGGCCTCCCCGCCCACCGTTCAATCCGGAGGACTAAGTGCCTATAGGGGTCATAGTCCATGGGGCTGCCGGCAGGGTGGGCCGGGAAATGCTCACCGGCCTATCTGGCCACGACGACATCCAGCTCTTGGCCGGTGTTGACCGTCAGGCCAGCGGCGACTGGCTGGCCCTGACTCACGGCTGTTCCATCCCCTTGGCCCTGGACCTGGAGGCGGTGATTGGTAACATCCGCCCACTGGTGGTGGTGGACTTTACCGATGCTAAGGGGGCCATGTCCGCTGCCCGCACAGCCTTGCCCCTGGGTGTGAACCTGGTGATTGGCTCCACCGGTCTGAGCGAAGAGGATGTGAAGGAGATAGGCGAGCTGGCCACCCGCCACCGGGTGGGGGCAGTGGTGGCCCCCAACTTCGCCCTGGGGGCGGTGCTCATGATACACCTGGCCCGGATAGCTGCCCGCTACTTTGACTACGCCGAAATCATAGAGATGCACCATGAGACCAAAATTGATGCCCCTTCGGGCACCGCCCTGGCAACCGCCCGGGCTATGGCCGAGGCCCGGGGCCAGCCTTTCCGGCTGGCCCCGGTGGAGAAGCATACCCTGCCGGGCACCCGGGGGGGTGAGGTGGAGGGCATCACCATCCACGCCATGCGCCTTCCTGGCCTGATGGCCCACCAGGAAGTAGTGCTGGGGACTGCGGGGCAGACCCTGTCCATCCGCCACGACACCATCAATCGGGAGTGCTATGTCCCCGGCGTGCTTATGGCAGTGCGAGGGGTAGTGAAGCAGCAGGGGCTCATCTACGGCCTGGACCGGCTGCTGGGGCTGTAGGAGGGGTGGCATGAAACCTCTTAATGTGGCCGTGGTGGGTGCTACCGGGCTGGTGGGGCAGGAGATGGTCCGGGTGCTGGAGCAGCGGGGCCTTCCCATCAACAGCCTCCACCTGTTTGCTTCCGACCGCTCGGCAGGTAAGCGGCTGCATTTCCACCGGGAGCCCCTGGAGGTGCAGGCGCTCAGAGGCAGTGCCTTTGACTCCATAGGCGTGGCCTTATTCTCCGCCGGGGCCGATATCAGCCGCCAGTTCTCGCCCCTTATCGCCCGGGCGGGGGCGGTGGTGGTGGACAACAGCGCCGCCTTCCGCATGGAACCCTGGGTGCCCTTGGTGGTGCCCGAGGTCAACCCCGACGACCTGGCGCACCATAAGGGTATTATCGCCAACCCCAACTGCTCCACTATTCAGATGGTGGTAGCCCTGGCCCCCCTGCACCGGGTGAACCCTATCAAGAGGATAATCGTCTCCACATATCAG
>JAZGBK010000324.1:0-3412 GCA_036476365.1 Dehalococcoidia bacterium | reverse complement strand
CCCCTTGGGCCAGTAGTCGGCCGGACTCAGCCAGGAAACCGCTGAGGACGGCAACCGCCAGCCAGGCCAGGATAACGCCGTCATCCCAGGCAAAAGGTAGGTGCCGCTCCCTGACCACATAGCGCCTGACGGCGGCCAGGGCCACCCCCAGGAGCAGCAGCGCCCCACCGATGTCGTTGAGCAGGGCGAACCAGGACTCGTCCTTGGACAGCGAGAAGAGGCCGTATTCCTGGAGCGAGTTGCCCAGGCTACCCACGAAGAACAGCTCCAGAGCGCCCCAGGCCAGGGCCACCGACATGGCCCAGCGCAGCCGGCTCTCTCTAAAGAGGTGTCCCTGGACAAGGCCCTGGGAGAAGAGGAGTCCCAGTCCCCGGGGGCTGAGCGTGAACCACAGGAAACCACGCAGCCGCTGCCAGCGCTGCCCCGGCGGGACCCCGCTGAGCCAGAAGGATAGGTGGGCGACCACACCCAGCAGGAAGATGGCCCCGGCTACTGCCGCCACTATATAGAACAGGGTAAGGCGGGGCAAACCGAGGCTTACCTAACCGGCACTGGAACGGCTCAGTCCGTGCGCTGGATGTAGAGCCGCCATAGGTTGGGGCCGTCTTCGGTGGTCTCCAGGGGGTAACCCTTCTTCTCACAGAAGTTGGGGATAGTGGTCTGGACCGCGGGCTCGTAGTCGCAGAGCACCTCTATCACCTGCCCCTTGGAGAGTTCCTTGAGGGCGTCCCGGGTCTCTATCATGGTATAGGGGCAGACCTGGCCCCGGATGTCAATCTGCTTGTCCGCTTTAGTCGGTGCCATAACTCCCTCCCTTATTCTTGCTCAATAGTGCTTCGACTTCTTTGTCCCGCTCCACGGCAACCTGGGCCTTCCTGGAAGGGTGGAGAGTCGAAGCGGCTCGTCGGGGTAACAGGGCATCGGCTCTACCTCTTCACCGCAAGGAGCGAGGCACTTTTGACGCCGAACTCCTGGCAAGCGCCCTGGGCTGAGCCGGACAGGAACTTGTATTGAGGGTTCTCCCGGACATTCACCACCTGGAAGCCGGCTGCCTCAATGGCCGCCCGATATTCATCCACCTGCATTGCCCCCCCGATGCATGAGGCCCATAGGGTGGCGTCGCAGGTGATGGTCTCCGGCAACATCTTGTCGGAGATGATATCGGAGATAGCCAGTCGGCCGCCCCGCTTCAGCACCCGGCTCACCTCCTGAAAGACCTTTCTTTTGTCGCCGCACAGGTTGATGACCCCGTTGGAGATGGCCACATCGAAGCTCTCGCTTTCAAGGGGTATCGCTTCACAGTAGCCATTGTGGAAGGAAACATTGGTGATGCCGCGGGAGACCCTGAGACGCTCCGCCTTTGCCAGCTGGGCCTCGGTCATATCCACCCCGGCCACACCCCCGCTTTTCCCCGCCTTTAAAGCGGCCACGAAGGCGTCCATCCCCGAGCCGCTTCCCAGGTCAATCACTTTTTCCCCCGCCTGAATGTCAGCCAGGTCAAAGTGGTACCCGACACCCGCAAAGGACTCAACAGCCTCTGGGGGCACCCGCTCCAGGTCTTCCGCAGAGTAGCCCAATCTCTCGGCTAAACCGCGCCCCGTCTCAAAATGGAACTCCCCTTGCGGCTTCTCCGCCACCGCCCGGTACATCTCCTGGACCTGGGCTTCCAGTTCCTCACGATTCACCTGCACACCCATCTGTCGGCCCTCCTCTAATTGTTAGCCAGCCTTTCCCTCAGACCAGGTTGACTACCTTGTTGGCCAGGATTAGGTCCACCAGCGCCCCGTAGTCAATTAGCTGCACGGAGCCGGGCACACGGGAGGCCATCCCCCGCAGCTCTACGTCCTGCTTCACCGCATATACCTTGCCCTTGACCGCAGATGCATCCAGATATACGCCGTCCTGGAGCAGGACTACCGATGCCCCGCTGTCCGCCGCCGCCAGGGATAGGGCCTGGGGGCCGGTGCGCTTATCCACCAGATACAGATTAGCCATAACGCCTCCTAAAAGCTTGCGGTGTGGTCGGCCTTGCCCAGCAGGGCCACTACCTGGCTGCGGGATATCACCTCCACATCCTCCGCCAGCTCATCCTTCTTGATACCCCGTTCGGTAAGGGACTCCGCCTCAGCCTTAAGCTGGTAGCCGCCCTTGGCCAGAGTGGCGATGTAGCGCGCGGAATCGGTGCGGTCCACACCTTTGAGGGTGAAATAGACCCCGTCGCCCACATAAATTACATCCACTGTGTGCTCGTCAATACCGCTGGTGAGACCCACCGCCGCCCTGAGCCCCTCGGTGTAATAGACATCCCCGTACGGAGGACGGGTAAACAGGACTGCCACATGCTTCTGAGCCATTCAAGCCTCCTTACAGCGTTATCAGCCGGTCAACTTCGCCCACAATCTCGGCGAAGTCAGGCAGGCCCCCCACCTTTGCCCCATCAAGGAAGTCCTTGCCCTTATCCAGCCCGCGGGCGTTGACACAGATGCCGCAGGCAACGACCTTAGCCCCTTTCACCAGGAGCTTCTCCAACTGGTCCTTGGGCATTATCTCCTTATCGGGGAAGGTCATGTACTTGACGGGGGTATAGACTCCATCCAGATAGTAGAAGAAGCTTACCTCGTGCCCTTTGTCCAGGGCGGCCTCGGCGATGCCGGCCGCAGTCTCCCAGTTCTCAACCTGCACCGGCGACCTGGTGAACAGTATGCCCAGCTTTGCCATGTGTTCCCCTCCTTGGCTGTTCTTTATACTACCTTGCGTATGACAATAGCCCAGTCGGTATCGCTAATGGCCTCCACCCCCAGCACCTCCTGGCCTTCGTTCTTCATGCTGCGGGGCACATTCTCCACCGCTGGGCGGTGGTCCACCACCACCCGGAGCACCTGCCCCACCTCCATCTCTTCCATCTCCAGCTTGGACTTGACGAAGGTGTAGGGACACACCTCACCCTTGAGGTCTAACTCCACATCCACTCCGATAGTCTCCGCCACGGCCTCCTCCTTATGTCAAGTGGTGCTAACATTCACGGGGCACGGCCATCAGGCTGCAGAACTCCTCGTAGTCGATGAGCTCCTTGATGGTAGGCTCATCGCCGCAGATGGCGCAGGCGGGGTTGTGGCGCAGCTTTACCTTCTGGAAAGTCATGTCCAGGGCATCAAACAGCAACAGGTGTCCGTTGAGGGAGATGCCTATGCCCAGCGCCAGCTTGATGGCCTCAGCGGCCTGGATGGTGCCCACTATGCCGGGCAACACCCCCAGCACCCCGGCCTCCTGGCAACTGGGCACCGCCCCCGGCGGCGGGGGCTCCGGGAACAGGCAGCGATAGCAGCCCTGGCCGGGCAGGAACACCGACATCTGGCCCTCAAAGAGGAAGATGCTCCCGTGCACATTGGGCTTGCCGCTCAGCACGCAGGCA
>JAZGBK010000323.1:0-2852 GCA_036476365.1 Dehalococcoidia bacterium | reverse complement strand
GGTGGAGGAGCACGAGGAGTCGCTCGGATTGAGCGTCGTATGGTATTCGCGACTGATCGAGGAGATCGTTGCTCAATCAAGATGATGTTGGTTTTATGCCACCCCGCAATGGAAAGGAGACGATGTGAGCCGGTTTGGTAGACACCTGAGGACCCGGATGTTAGCCGGGCTGCTGGTAGCTATGCCCCTGGCCATCACTTACTTCATCCTGGTGTGGCTGTTCCGCTTCACCGACGGCCAGCTCCGCCCGCTCATAGAGTGGGCCACCGGCTACACCCTCCCCGGGGTGGGGGTGGTGGGCGCGCTCCTCATCCTCTACTTCCTGGGGTTCCTGGGCACCAATGTGCTGGGGCGGGGCCTGCTGCACGCCATGGACGCCGTGCTCAGCCGCACCCCCATCGTCAGCGCCATCTACCGGGCGGTCAAGCAGGTGGCGGACGCCTTCCGGACATCCCAGGAGACCCCCTTCAAGAGGGTGGTGCTGGTGGAGTGGCCCCGCCAGGGGGTATGGACCATCGGCTTCGCCACCGGCCAGGTCATAAATGTGGCCGGGAAGCGCATGCAGCCGGTGTACATCGCCACCACCCCCAACCCCACCTCAGGCTACATGCTCCTGTTCCCCGAGGCCGATGTCCGGCCCACCACCATGAGCACCGACGAGGCCTTCCGCATGGTGGTATCCGGCGGCTTCGCCTCCCCGGACACCATCAGCTCCCCGTCTGGTACAGCTAAAAAAGGATGAAACCCCGCCACAGCCGTCCCCTGCTTCCCCTGCTGCTAACAGGCGTTTTACTCGCCACCGCCTGCGCCGGGGCCACCCCCACCCCTGCCCCCACCCCCACACCGGTCTACGCCCGCCCCGGGATGCTGGTGGACACCGCCTGGTTGGCCGAGCGCCTGGACTCCCCCAACCTGAGCCTGCTGGATGCCCGCTCCGCCAATGCATACACCAAGGGCCACATCCTCGGGGCGGTACGCATAGACGAGACCCTTACCTGGGACCCGGATAGCGACCTCAACCGCATCGTGGGGCCGCCCCAGGTCATCCAGGAGGCCTTTGAAGCAGTGGGGGTAAGCGATAGCTCCCTGGTAGTAATCTATGACGATGCCGGGGGGCTATGGGCCGCCCGCATCTTCTGGCTCCTGGACTACTACGGCCTCCAGAGCATCGCCATCCTCAACGGCGGCTTCCCCCGGTGGCAGGCCGAGGGCCATCCGGTAACGGCGGACACCCCCCAGGTGGCCCGGGGGCAGTTCAGCCCGGTGGCCCAGCCGGAGAAGCTGGCCACCAAGGACTACATCCTGGAGCGGCTGGATGATGTAAATGTGGGTGTATGCGACACCCGCTCCCGGGCCGAATACGAGGGCAGCGATGTGCGCTCCCAGAGGGGAGGGCACATCCCCGGCTCCGAGCTGGTGGAGTGGCTGGGCAACCTGAAACCGGACGGCACCTTCAAGTCCCAGCCGGAGTTAGAGCAGCTCTACGCCGCCGCCGGCCTCACCCCGGACAGGGAGGTCATCCCCCTGTGCCAGACGGGGGTGAGGTCGGCCCACACCTACTTCACCCTGCGCCTCATCGGCTACCCCCGGGTGCGGCTCTACGATGCCTCCTGGGAGGAGTGGGGCAACGACCCCACCACCCCGGTAGAGACGGGGCCTTCAAGCCAGTAGCAGGTGCGGCAGGCCCCGGTGCCAGCACTACTACCCCCAATTCGCCAAAACCTCTGTTTTAGCTAACAGGAGGCTGAACACTTACAAGTGGTAGCCGACCTCTTGACTATCTTTATGATGGTCACAGTAATCACCCCCTTTCTATCAGAGCTCCGGCAAAGTCCTGGCTACAGCGTCAGGAGCTGGTAGCCCTCTTTTACGAGGCGGGCGATGTCGGGGTGGCCCTCGGCCTCCCCCAGCAGGGCCAGCCCCTCCTTCTCCACCAGCGCCGGGTCGCTATAGCGCCCGGAGCAGTAGTGGCACACCCCCCCCACCAGGCCCAGGCCCTTCACCTCATTGAACAGGCCGTGGAGGCGGTGCTCCGGGTCAGATAGCGCCGTTATCCATCCCGTGCCGGCGCCGTCAAAGATTAGCCTGACCTCAATGCCGCCCTGGTGGAACTGCTTGGTAAGCAGCAGGGCGTGAAAACCCCTAGCCAGGTTGGCCTGGGAGGCATCGCTAAACATCAACACCGCTATCTTGGCCATAAAGTTCTGCCTCCCTTACGCTCGCCCCCGTTTGAAGCCGATGCTACTACAATAGGCTACGGCCTCACCCCCGTCTGTAGGCGGGCATACAAAAAGATGGTCAAGGGGCTACTTTGGGGTTACAATGGGGCCATGCCCGAGCCCAGTCAGAAAGTTACATACCTCTCCGCCATGGAGGTCTTCCGGGACCTGAGCCCGGAGGAGATGGCATGGATAGACCAGGTTACCACCTCCTTCACCTGTCCCCGGGGCCGCATCCTGTACACCCCCGGCCAGACCGGGGAGGTGCTCTTCCTGCTCAAGAAAGGCCAGGTAAGCATCTACCGCCTCTCCCTTGAGGGCAAGAAGATGGTGCTGGCCACCCTTAGCGCCAACACCCTCTTTGGGGAGATGGCCCTGGTGGGGCAGGGGATGTACGACGCCTTCGCCGAGGCCTCCGAGGAGTCCGAGCTGTGCACCATGAGCCGGGGGGACCTGGAGCGGCTGATTCTGACCAAGCCTGCGGTGGGGCTCCGGCTGCTGGAGGCCATGAGCCAGCGGCTGCTGGAGGCGGAGACCACCCTGGAGGACATGGCCTTCAAGCGGGCCCCCGGCAGGCTGGCCAGCCTGCTGCTGAGGGTGGCGCAGGAGCAGGGGGGCGAATTGATTGTGGAG
>JAZGBK010000322.1:0-8233 GCA_036476365.1 Dehalococcoidia bacterium | reverse complement strand
GGCGGCCGCACTGTGGGCGCCGGGGTAATCACCAGCGTGGGAGAATAACGAGTGGCCAAGAAGGCTGCCGTCCGGGAGGTAATTTTTCTGGCCTGCACCCAGTGCCAGCAGCGGACCTATACCTCCTCCAAGAACCGCCGAAACGACCCCCAGCGCTTGGAGTTGAAGAAGTTCTGCCCCCGCTGCCGGGCCCATACCCTACACCGAGAGACCAAGTAGGCCTATGCCCAGAAGAAGTCCGTCGCGAGCCATGGCCGCCCCCAGGGCCCCCAGGGCAAGGAAGGTGAGGCTAAAGTTCTTCGGCGAGGTCATCTCCGAGCTCAGGAAGGCGGTGTGGCCCACCCGGCAGGAGGCGACGCGGCTCACTATCATGGTGATTGTAGTCGCAGTCGCCATGGGCCTGTTTTTGGGGGCCGTTGACTATGGGTTTACCCAGATGGCCCGCCTATTCTTCCCGCCTTTGTGACTATTATGAGTAGCTGTTATGAGTAAGCCAGAAAACCAAAAGCAATGGTTCGTCATCCATTCCCAGGCCGGCTCCGAGGACCGGGTCCAGAAAAACCTGCTGCAGCGGGTCCGCTCCCTGGATGCTGGGGACCGCATATTCCAGGTAGTGATACCCACGGAGCAGGAGATAGAGGTGCGGGGCGGCCAGAAGCGCACCGTCACCAAGAAATGCTTCCCCGGCTACCTGCTGGTGGAGATGCAAATGGATGATACAAGCTGGGCGGTGGTGCGCAACACCCCCGGCGTCACCGGCTTCGTCAGCAGCCAGGACCAGGAGGGCCGGCTGGTGCCGGTGCCCCTGGAAGAGGCCCAGGTAGACTCCATCCTCAACAAGGAAACTGAGGCCCCCCGGATGCGGGTGGGCTTCACCAAGGGCCAGAGCGTGCGCATGGTGGAAGGCCCCTTCCTGGACTTCGTGGGGGTGGTGGACGAAATCAACGTAGAGAAGGGCAAGGTAAAGGTGCTCATCTCCTTCTTCGGCCGGGAGACGCCGGTGGAGCTGGACTACATGCAGGTAGAGAGGATATAGCCTGGGGATGACACTATCGCCTACAATGAGCTCAGAGATATCCAGGCAAGCAGCCCTGCCTGCCGCAGGACGCTATTCAACCGACGCTACCCAGCTCTATCCCATGGACTGTCTGGAGGGCATGCGCAGCCTCCTGGCCGATAATTCGGTGAGTGTGGTGGTGACATCGCCACCCTACAACATCGGGGTGCGGTACACCACCTACACCGACACCAGGCCCCGGGACGAATACCTCTCGTGGATAGAGGAAGTCGGCGAAGAGGTCAAGAGGGTGCTGGAGCCGGAGGGCTCGTTCTTCCTCAACATCGGCAACAAGCCCGACGACCCCTGGATAGCCTGGGATGTGGCCAACCGCCTGCGCCGGCTCTTTGTGCTGCAGAACGCCATCCACTGGGTGAAGTCCATAGCCCTGGAGAAGGAGGATGTGGGGGACTATCCCCCCATAACGGGAGATGCGGCAGTGGGCCACTACAAGCCCATTACCAGTCCCCGGTTCCTGAGCGACTGCCACGAGCTTATCTTTCACTTCACCAAGACGGGGAGGGTCCCTTTAGATAGGCTGGCGGTGGGCGTTCCCTACCAGGACAAGTCCAACATAGGGCGGTGGAAGGCAGCCACACGGGACAGGCGCTGCCGGGGCAACACCTGGTTTATCCCCTACACCACCATCCGCTCCCGGGCCCGGCAGCGCCCACACCCCTCCACCTTCCCGACCAAGCTGCCCAAGATGTGTATCCTGCTTCACGGCCTGTCCCGGACTCGGCTGGTGCTGGACCCCTTTATGGGCATCGGCACCACCGCCATTGCCTGTCTCAGACTCGGCGTGCCCTGCATCGGCTTTGAGATAGACATGGATTATCTGGACTGGGCCAGGGAGCGCTTGAGCGAAGAGCTCCGCAGGGTCCACCCAGATACGCTTCTCCGCCCTGTACCAGCGGCCAAGCCAGCGGCCAGAAAGGAAGCCCCAACGGTGTTTTCACAGCAAAACACGGACTGTAAGGTCAGGGTGGAGGTCTGATATATGGCGAAGAAGGTGAAGGCTGTGCTCAAGCTCCAGCTCCCGGCGGGCCAGGCCACCCCCGCCCCCCCGGTGGGCCCCGCCCTGGGCCAGCACGGGGTCAACATCATGGCCTTTGTCAAGGAATACAACGAGCGTACCCGCACCCAGGCGGGCACCATCATCCCCGCCGAGCTGACCATCTATGAGGACCGCTCCTTCTCTTTCATCATCAAGACCCCGCCGGCAGCGGAGCTCATCCGCAAGGCGCTGGGTATTGAGAAGGGCAGCGGTGACCCCGGCAAGGAGAAAATAGGGCGGCTCTCCCGGCAGAGTGTCCAGGAGATTGCCCAGGTGAAGATGAAGGACCTCAACGCCGCCACCGCAGAGGCGGCGGAGCGCATTGTAGAAGGCACCGCCCGCAGCATGGGTATAGAGGTGGAATAGTCATGTCCTACAGGGGTAAGCACTATCAAGAAGCAGCCAAAGCGGTGGAAAAGGACCGTCTTTACCCCCCCCGGGAGGCGGTGGAAGTAGCCAAGAAGGCCGCTTACGCCAAGTTTGACGAGACAGTGGAGCTACACCTGCGCACCAACCTGGACCCACGCCGGGCCGACCACCAGTTGCGGGGCCTGGCCATGCTCCCCCACGGGATGGGCAAGCAAATAAGGGTGCTGGTATTCGCCCAGGGCGAAGCTTCCACCACTGCCGAGCAGGCCGGTGCCGATACGGTGGGTGGCGATGAGCTTGTCAAGCAGGTGGAGGGGGGTTTCCTGGACTTTGATATCGCCTTCTCCACCCACGACATGATGGCCAAGGTAGGCAAGCTAGGCAAAGTCCTGGGCCGGCGGGGCCTGATGCCCAACCCCAAGTCGGGCACAGTAGTCGCCCCCCAGGACCTGCCCCGGGCCATAGAGGAGGCCAAGCGGGGACGGGTGGAGTTCCGGCTGGACCGCACCTCCATCATCCACGTGCCCCTGGGTAAGCTCAGCTTTGACGAGGATAAGCTGGTGGAGAACATGGCCGCCCTGGTGGAAGCGGTGACCAAGGCCCGCCCCAGCGGCGCTAAAGGGCAGTTCATCAAGAGCATCTACCTGACATCCACCATGGGCCCCGGCATAAAACTGGACCCCAGGCCCACCCTCAGCCTGACCACGACTTAGACAGCACTGTAGGGCTTAGCTATAGATTATGGCCGAAGGGAGGAGCATAATGGTCGGAATAACAGCAACGGGGGCCTATGTACCGCTGTTCCGCCTGGGAAAGGACACAGCGGGATGGAAAGCCCCCGGCGAGAGGCCGGTGGCCAACTTTGACGAGGATAGCCTCACCATGGGAGTGGCCGCCGTCCTGGACTGCCTTAACGGCAGGGACCGGACACTCATAGGCGGCCTCCACTTCGCCACCACCACCTCCCCCTACGCCGAGAAACAGTCAGCCAGCCTCATAGCCATCGCCTGCGACCTGCCCCAGGACATGATGGCGGTGGACTACGCCCACTCCCTGCGCAGCGGCACGGTGGCCCTGAAGACGGCCTTGGACTCCATCAAGGCCGGCTCCGCCCGCCAGGCTATAGTAGTGACCGCAGATACCCGGCAGGGTGCCCCCCGCTCCAACATGGAGCTAAACTCGGGCGACGGCGCCGTCGCCCTCCTGGTGGGGGACAAGGATGTAGTGGCCCAGCTCGTGGACAGCCGCTCCCTGACCCATGAAATCCTGGATGTGTGGCGGGTGAGCGGCGAGGCCTACACCCACACATGGGAGGACCGCTTTGCCACTGAAGAGGGCTATGCCAAGTTTGTCTCCCTGGCGGTAGCCGAGCTCCTCAAGAAGAACAACCTCACCGTCAAGGACATCGCCAAGCTTATCCTCTCCGCCCCGGACCCCCGTAAGCACCGGGACACGGCCCGGGCCCTGGGGTTTACCCCCGAGCAGGTACAGGACCCCCTGTTCGGCAGCCTGGGCAACACCGGCTGTGCCAACGCCACCATGCTGCTGGCAGCCGCCCTGGAGAGCGCCAAGCCCGGTGACAAGCTGCTGGTGGTCAACTACGGCGATGGTGCCGACGCCATGCTTTTTGAGGTCACCCCTCAGGTAGAGAAGATGAAGCAGGGACGGGGCCTCAAGGGCTACCTGGCCTCCAAGAAACTGCTCCCCAGCTACGAGACGTATCTGTCGTGGCGGGGCATCTACGAGCCGGATACAGGCGTACGCCGCCCACCCCAGCCCGGCCCCTCCGCCTCCGCCCTGCACCGGGAGCAGGCCGAGGTCCTGCGCCTCCAAGGCTCCAAGTGTCGCAACTGCGGCACCGTCCAGTACCCCCCCCAGAGGGTATGCACCCGTTGCCACACCAAAGACCAGATGGACCCGGTGCGCCTGGCCGAGAAGAAGGCCAGCCTCTACACCTACTCCATGGACTACATCGCCGGCAGCAAGGATGTCCCCCTGGTAATCTCGGTGATAAATTTTGACGGTGGTGGTAGAATGTTATGTAGCATGACCGACAGGGATATCAACGAGGTCAAGGTGGGGATGCCCCTGGAGCTGAGCTTCCGCCGGCTGTATACCGCCGACGGCATCCACAACTATTTCTGGAAGGCCGTTCCGGTCAGAAGCTAAGAGAAGGAGGAGGACATGGCTGGTATCAGGGATAGAGTAGCCATAGTGGGGATGGGCTGTACCAAGTTCGGCGAGCGGTGGGGCTCGGGGGTGGACGACCTCCTGGTAGAAGCCGCCACCGAGGCCTACGAGGACGCCGGGATAGAGGCAGGGGAAGTCCAGGCTGCCTGGCTGGGCACCCAGCAGTCCGGCTACTCCGGGCAGGTGCTGGCCAAGGCCCTGAAGCTGGAGTATGTGCCCATCACCCGGGTGGAGAACTTCTGCGCCACCGGAGCCGATGCCTTCCGCAACGGCTGCTACGCCATAGCCGCTGGTATATACGATGTGGTCATGGTGGCCGGCGTGGAGAAGCTCAAGGATGTGCCCTACACCGGTCTCAGCGTGGTTGACCCCATGGGTAGCTATGTGAGCCCCAGCACACCGCCGCCGGTGCAGTTCGCCCTGGCCGCTACCCGCTACTTCCACCACTACGGCCTCAGCTACGAGCAGGGCAAGCTGGCCCTGGCCCGTATCGCCGTCAAGAACCACCGCAACGGCTCCCTCAACCCCAAGGCCCACTTCCAGAAGGAGATTACCCTGGAACAGGCCATGAGCTCCCCCATGATTGCCTGGCCCCTGGGCCTGTTTGACTGCTGCGGGGTGAGCGATGGCTCCGCCATAGCCATCATCACCCGGCCCGAGATAGCCAAGCGCTTCCGGGACGACTATATCCTGGTCAAGGGCATGGGAGTGGTGTGCTCCGCCCGCCAGGGTCTGCTACAGGACGACTACGACTTCGTCCACTTTGAGGAGAATGTCAACGCCGCCCGCATCGCCTACGACGAGGCGGGTATCACCGACCCCCCCAAGCAGCTTGACCACTCCATGGTCCACGACTGCTTCACCATTACCGAGATGGTTACGTACGAAGACATGGGCTGGTGCCCCCGCGGCACGGCTAAAGAGCATGTGGAGGGTGGCTTCTTTGACCTGGAGGGGGAGATTGCGGTTAATGTGGACGGGGGCCTAAAGTCCTTCGGCCACCCCATCGGGGCCAGCGGCATCCGCATGATTTACGAGGTGTACAAGCAGCTCCAGGGCAAGGCCGGCAAGCGGCAGCGCAAAAACCCGGAGCTGGGCGCCATACACAACATCGGCGGCTACCCCGGCTCCTTCACCGCCGCCGTGGGCATTTTCGGCAAGAGGGACTGAGGAGAACCCTTACCCCAACACCATACCGCCTGAGACAGCAGGTGCCCCCAGTGGGGGCTTAATATAGCGCCTGCCGAGGCTGAGGGACACAAGTAGAGCTCTGGCTCTGAGTCCCTGGCCTGCGGGCCAGGGACTCAGCTTTTAGGGAGGTCCTGATTGGA
Source organism: Dehalococcoidia bacterium (assembly GCA_036476365.1). Classification (GTDB taxonomy): domain Bacteria; phylum Chloroflexota; class Dehalococcoidia; order JACVQG01; family JAHKAY01; genus JASLQE01. The sequence goes on along the minus strand of JAZGBK010000322.1, from coordinate 2,229 downwards.
TGCCTAAGAAAGAGAAAGAGGAAAAGGTAGCCGCACTGGAGCGTCAACTGGGAGAGGTCTCCCTGGCCGTATTCACGGATTTCAGGGGAGTGCCCGCCCAGCAGATGGTCAACCTGCGCCGCCAGCTCCGGGAGACTGGTGCCAGCTACCAGGTGGTCAAGAACACCCTGACCCGCTTCGCCCTGCGCAACCGGGGGATAGCGGACTTCGAGGCCCTGCTGGACGGCCCCACGGCCATAGTCCTCAGCCAGGGAGACGAGACGGCCACCCCCCGGGCGCTGCAGGAGTTCATCCGTACCAGCCGCTCCCCGCTCCGCCTCAAGGGCGGACTGTTGGGAACCCGTGTGCTGGGACCGCAGGAGCTTTCCCTGCTGGCCACCATCCCGTCCCGGGAGATCCTCATATCCCAGCTGGCAGGGGGCCTCAAGGCACCCGTGACCGGGCTGGTCTCCGTGCTCAACGGGGTGCTGCGGGGCCTGGTGCAGGTGCTCCATGCCAAAGTGCAACAGATGGAACAAGGAGGCTAAAGTGGATAAAACAGAGTTAATAGAGGCCATCAAGCAGATGTCCGTGCTGGAACTGGCGGAGATGGTGAAGGCCCTGGAGGCCGAGTTCGGGGTGAGTGCCGCCGCCCCGGTGGCGGTAGCCGCCGCCCCCGCCGCCGGCGCCCCGGGCGCCGCTGCCGACGCCGAGGAGGAACAGTCAGAGTTCAATGTCATCCTCACCGACATCGGCCCCAATAAAATCAATGTGATTAAGGCGGTGCGGGAGCTCACCACTCTGGGCCTGAAAGAGGCCAAGGAGCTGGTGGAGGCCGCCCCCAAGGCGGTGAAGGAAGGGGTTGCCAAGGAAGACGCCCAGGCCGCCAAAACGAAGCTGGAAGAGGCCGGGGCCAAGGCAGAGGTCAAGTAAGAGGCGGGGGGCTCGTTCAGCGAGCCTTATCTTTCCCTTCCACCCGCCCGAGGATTATATCTGGGGGGCTTCGCCCCCCGGGAGCCGAGGGCGCAGCAAGCGGCGCCCCTACATCGATTGTCCCGCCGGATGATGTAGGGGCTGGGCTTGCCCTGCCCGGGGTATAGCCCTCGAAGTTATCTACCGGGTGGGCGGGCGGGCAAACAATGGCTGGTGTGACCGATTGCCCCAGATAGAGCCCAGCGTCAGCGCCCTTCGGGCCGGTAGCGGATACCCATAGCCGTTTCCCCCTCCAGCACCGTATCGCCGTGCTGGTTGGTGGTAGTCAGCTTCAGCCGCATCAGGCCCCATTTGCTCTTGGGGGTCAGCTCCACTATCTCGCAGGCGGTCTTGACGGTATCGCCCAGCATCACCGGCCCCCGGAAGGAGAAATTGCACCCCAGGTAGTTGGCCGCATGCTCCGAGATAGCGGGATAGACGCTGGCCACCGCTATGGAGGCGGTGAGCATGCCATGGGCAATCCGCGCCCCATAGGGGCCCCGGCGCATAAACTCCTCGTTCATGTGCCCCGGCGATAGGTCGCCGGTGATGGAGCCGAACATCACCACATGGGCCTCGGTCACCGTCACCCAGGTGCCCCGGAACCCCTGCCCCACCTGAAGCTCCTCAAAAAACATGTCCCGCCTCCTTCGTCTGAACCGAGCTTTCGGAGGGATTATCGCACAAACGCAGACAGGGTGCTATAATCCCTGCGGTGGGATGGAATACCAGCCCTTAATCCGAGACTTACCCCTGGCGGAGCGCCCCCGGGAGCGGCTGCGTGCCCTGGGCGGGGCGGCGCTGAGCAACGCCGAGCTGGTGGCCATCATCCTGCGCACCGGCACCACTGCCGAGAGTGCCCTGAGCCTGGCCACCCGGCTCCTGGCCAGCCACGGTGGGCTGGGGGGGCTGGCCCGGGCCAGCATAGGAGAGCTGACCGCCGCCAGAGGAATGGGGGAGGCCAAGGCCGCCCAGGTTGTAGCAGCCCTGGTGCTGGGCCGCCGCCTCTTCGCCCTCCAGCCTGAGGACAGGCCCCAGGTGAAGTCGCCCCAGGATGTGGTCAACCTGCTCCAGGCCGAGATGGCTTTCTTAGAGCAGGAGCACCTGAGGGTTGTGCTGCTCAACACCAAGAACCAGGTGCTCTCCATCCCCCAGGTGTACCGGGGCAATGTCGGCGCCTCCCTGGTGCGGGTGGCCGAGGTCTTCCGGGAAGCCATCCGGGAGAACTGCCCGGCCATCATCGTGGTCCACAACCACCCCTCCGGGGACCCCACCCCC
>JAZGBK010000321.1:0-2464 GCA_036476365.1 Dehalococcoidia bacterium | reverse complement strand
CTGCCGGTGGTCACCCGGGTGGGCATGAAGTAGTAGTGGCTGAAGGAAGGGGAGAGGTGGCGTTTCCAGCTATCAAAGGTCTGCCGGATATGGTAGCAGCCGTGGGCGTGGACGATGCCGTCCAGATAGTCGTAGTGGCCCAGAAGGCCCTCGCCCAGGCACCCCCTGGAATAGGGACAGAACATGGTGAAGATATGGGGCTCGGTAACATCCTGGGGTTGGTGGCTGGGCATGATGCGCACCGGCAACACCCCGGCTGCGTGGAGGACCTCCTCCGGCACATAGGTGCACAGGTAGCCGATGACCTTGCCGCCCGTGCGCTCCTTCCACTGCCGGGCATAATCGTGCCGCCCGTCGATAACCTCAGCGAACCTCTCCATTGGTTTCATGCGTTTTGCCCCTCAGTCAAAAAGTTTAAGTTTTCATTGTGCGCCACTGCGGGCAGAATGTCAACACCGCCGCGCCGAGGTTCCGACGGCATGGCATCAGATAACCTTTTTCTCCCGCAGCTCGCTCATTCTCTCCTTGCTATAGCCCAAAGTGGAGGACAGGATTTGCTCCGTATGCTCCCCCCAGTGAGGAGGCGGGGTGTAGTGGCGGGGTGAGCCCGACACCCTGATGGGATTGCCGATTATGCGGTAAGGGGTATCCCCATACTGAACGGTGGCCACCATATCCCTCTCCTGGACGCCGGGGTCGGCAAAGGCCTTCTCTATGGTGTTGACCGGGGAAACGGGGACATCGGCCTGTTTCAGGGCCTCCTCCCAGTGGGCCGTGGGACGGGTGCGGAACGCCTCCTCCACCAGGGGCTGAAGGACACGCCGGTTCTTGACCCGTTTCTCCACCGAGTCAAACCTGTCATCCTTCAGGATGTCCTCCCGGCCCAGGGCCTGCATCAGGTTGCGGGTCTGCTCCTGGGTGACGGCGGCCACCATAATATGGCCGTCGCTGGTCTGGTACACCCCGGGCAGGGGCAGCGCCCAGTGCTTGCTGCCGGGCGGCGGCGGCTCCTTCTCCCGGTTCAAATAGTAAACACCGTCCACATAGAGGAAGGATAGGGCCGTATCCAGCAGGCAGGTCTCCACCCTTCTGCCGGTGCCGGTGAGATGTCTGGAGTACAGGGCCGCCAGGATGCCGTGGGCAGCGAACATCCCTGTGCCTATGTCAACTATGGGTATCCCGGGAAACAGAGGGGACCCCCCGGGCTCCCCGGTCCTGGTCATCAGGCCAGTCATGGCCTGGGCGATGTAATCAAAGCCAGGACGGGTGTGGTGGCGCCCGCTGGAGCCAAAGCCGGTGATGGAGGCACAGATTATCCTGGGGTTGATTTCCCGGAGCTTATCGTAGTCCAGCCCCAGCTTCTCCATCACCCCGGGGCGGTAATTGTCAATAACCACATCGGAGAGCCGCACCAGGTCGTAGAACACCTCTTTGCCCAGGGGGCTCTTGATATCCAGGATAAGGCTTTTTTTGTTGCGGTAGGTCTGGATGGTGCGCAGGTCTTCGCTACCCACAGTGCGCTCGGAGAGCATGAAGCGCCCCAGGGTGCGGGGAGTGATTTCCCTGGGTTCCTGCTTTATCACCTCCGCCCCCAGGTCCCCCAGGATCATGGTGGCGAACAGCCCCGCCGTGGTGCGGGTGAGGTCAATCACCCTTACCCCATCCAGGACCCCTGGCTCCACGGTCATCTCCATCCCCCTCGTGGTTGATCTGGCCGGACTCCCCGGCACGCGAATATATGACATCCTTTATAGGCCACCAGCCTGCGCTTGTCAACAGGCCCTTCAGACCCCGCCAGGGGGCACGGCCCGCTACATCCCCCCCTTAGTTTATGCGAAGCGGACGGAGGTGATGGAGAGGAGGATGAAGAGGGCCATGAGGGCAATGGTGAAGCGGAACAGGGTTCTCTCCATGCCCCGGCGGGAACGGTAGGTGGTGTCGGGGGCACCGAAGATACCCCCCAGGCCGCCGCCCCGCACCTGCATCAGGATGGCCAGGATGACGAAGACGGACACCAGTATCTGGGCGATATTCAGGTAAGTACTCACGCAGACTCCTCCAGCTTCTTGGTAATTACCTCCCGGGCCTGCTGCGGGTTCGCCCGGCCCCGGGTGGAGCGCATCACCTGTCCCACCAGGAAGGTGATGGCCCGTCCCTTGCCTTTAGCGTAGTCGGCCACTGCCTGGGGGTTGGCCCGGAGCGCCTGCTCCACGGCCCCCTCCAGCTCCCCGCCGCCGCCCATCTGCTCCAGCCCCTTCTGCGCCATAATCTCGGCTGGGCTGCCGCCATGACCGAACATCTCCTCCAACACCTGTTTGGCGGCCGGGCCGGAGAGGCGGCCCGCCTCCCCGAGCTGCCCGACGCCCGCCGCCGGCGCTATATCTCGGAGCTGGGCCTCTCCGATTACGACGCCGGACTCATCACCCAGTCCCGCCCCCTGGCCGACTTCTTTGAGAAGGCCCTC
>JAZGBK010000320.1:0-2410 GCA_036476365.1 Dehalococcoidia bacterium | reverse complement strand
CGCTTTCTGGGCACGGGGGGGCCTGATGAGCAAGATAGGCGAGCCGGATAGCCCCCCTCCCACCCAGCGCCCCGGCCTGGGGGACAATGTCACCTCTATGCTCATCGCCGGCGCTATCTCCGCCGCCCTCCTGGCCCGGGAGAGAACAGGGGTGGGCCAGGCACTGGACCTTTCCCTGTTCAATACCGCCGTATGGGTGCTGAGCATGGACATAGAGACGGTGCTGGCGGCCGGGGTAGAGGTCCCCAAGGCGGAGCGGAGGCGGGCCCGCAACCCCCTGTGGAACACCTATAAGACCAGGGACGGCTTGTGGCTGCAACTGGTCATGCTCCAGTCCGACCGCTTCTGGCCGCCATTCTGCCAAGCCATCGGCCACCCCGAACTGGAGCACGACCCCCGCTTTAGCTCCAGCCAGCACCGGGAGGAGAACTGCACCACTCTGGTCTCCATACTGGAAGAGACGATGGCCAGCCGGGACTGTGCCCACTGGGAGGAGGTGTTCACCCAGCACCAGCTTATCTTCAGCCGGGTGCAATCGGTAACGGATGTCACCCAGGACCCCCAGGCAGTGGCCAACCGCTTCTTCACCGAGGTGGCCCACCCCGTATGCGGCCAGCTCAAGCTGGTGGCCAGCCCGGTGAAGTTCAGCGCCACCCCGGCCGAGGTGAGGACCCCCGCCCCCGAGCTGGGGCAGCATACCGAGGAGGTGCTGCTGGAGGTGGGGGGCTATACCTGGGAGGAGCTGGCCCGGCTCAAGGAAGAGGGTGCCATACCCTGATACCGGGATACCGGCTAAGCGGCCCCTTTGCAGGCCAGCATCAGGGAATGGTTCCAGTACATGACGGTTTCGTCTCTCTGGTTCTTAGTGGTGAACCTGAAGGTGACGACACCCTGCTCCGGCTTGGATGTCCTCCTCTGGCTGAAGACCTCCACATCCAGGTGGATGGTATCGCCGCAGAAGACCGGCCGGGGGATACGGAAATCATCCATCCCCAGGAAAGCCAGCACCGTGCCGTGGACTATGCCCAGGTGGGTGAACAGCCCCATGGATATGACATAGGTCAGCGGCCCCGGCACCAGCCTCCCCTGCAGCAGCCCCTGCTTTTCGTAGTACTCCCTGTCATTGAATAGCGGCTCCATGATCCGGCTTAGGCCCAGGAAGTTCACTATGTCCGTCTCAGTAACCGTCCTTCCCAGGGTGACGAACTTATCGCCTACGCTCAGGTCCTCGTAATACTTTCCCTCCATAATGTTTACCTCCTCTTAGATTCGCCCGGAAGGACGGTGGCATCTCACGGGCTATTCAAGTCCCCTCAGGCACATCCTAAGCGTCCTGGCGCGTCCTGGTCAAGACCCCCATCCTAATCAGGGATGCCCGGCCAATCACCTGAGCCGCGGCGCAGGCCGCTTGTAGTCATTCGTCTGCCCCCCGAAGCTATCTAACGGGTGGGCGGGCCAGAAATGGTTGACCCACACCCCCAGGGGCCTGAGTTGACAGTCAGCCTCGGTAGGCCATAGAATTGAATCTTTGGAAGCTGAGATGCTACAGTCAACATTGTCTGCCAAGGGGGTCTGAGGGGCATGCCAATCTATGAGTTCCGCTGCGGTTCCTGTGGTCACTACTTTGAGGTGAAGCGGGGCTTCGGCGATACATCCCCAGCCACCTGCCCGGAGTGTCAGGGAGAGTCCCAAAAGATGTTCCGTCCGGTGCCCATCATATACAAGGGTAGTGGCTTCTATGCCACCGACCACCGCCCCACCGGATGGAAGGCCGAGGAGCCCAAGGAGAAGACGCCCGCCAAGACTGAAGATAAAGCCGCCAAGGCTGAAGATAAGGCCACCAAGGCTGAGGCTAAGACAGAAGACAAGGCCGAGGCCAAAGGTAAGTAGCCCTTGCGGGCCCTGGTACAGAGGGTGAGCCGGGCCTCGGTGGCTATAGGCGGGGAGGTGGTGGCCCGGATAGGCCCGGGGCTGGTGGTGCTGTTAGGAGTAGCCCAGGGAGATACCCCGCAGGACGCCCGTGCCTTAGCCCGCAAGGTGGCCCACCTGAGGGTATTCCCCGACCAGGAGGGCCGCTTTCAGTTTTCGCTCCTGGAGACGGACGGAGAGGCGCTGGCGGTAAGCCAGTTTACCCTGCTGGCCGACACCCGCAGGGGGAGACGGCCCAACTTCACCGGGGCCGCCCCGCCGGAGCAGGCCCAGCCCCTGTACGAGGACTTCGTGGTCGCCCTCAGCTCCCTGGGAGTAAGGGTGGGCACCGGCCGTTTCCAGGAATATATGTCGGTAGAAATCATCAATAACGGCCCGGTGACCATCCTCCTGGACAGCCGGGAATAACGCCCTGACAACCCGTCTTTTGCCAGCCGTTCCTTGCCCCAAACTGCTGGGGGCCCTATAACAGCGGGGGCGC
>JAZGBK010000032.1:0-4381 GCA_036476365.1 Dehalococcoidia bacterium | reverse complement strand
AACGAGCACGGCGACAAGCAGGCCTACATCATCACCGATACCTAGCCTAACACCCAGGACGGTCGCTACATAGGCTTTGAGGCCGCTGCCCCCGGGGTGATGGAGGAGGTGATGCGCTGCAAGCAGGAGGGCATCACCATCAATATCATCATGCTGGACCAGCGGGATGAGCTCAAAGTGCTGGCCTCCGCCCTGGCCAAGAAGGGCCTGGGACGGGTCTTCCACTCCTCTCCCCAGAACCTGGTGGAGGTAGTGATAGAGGACTACCTGAGGAACAAGAAGAAGCGGGTGTGAGATGTTTACCCCCACTCTGGTGAAGGTGATGCGCTTCTTCCAGGAGCGCCCCACCGGGGGCAGCCGGGAGGAGATAACCACCACCATTCAGGTGGAGCCTCAGTGGGTTGAGCGCGCGTTGGACCACCTGAGCCGCCACCAGTTGGTAACCCTGAGCGACGATACTTACTGCCCGGAGCCCTCGTTGGAGGCCTTTGCCAGCGACATGTTCCGGCTCTACGATAAGATAAACCGGCGCAACCAGCGTGAGCTGCTGGTGCGGGGGCTGCTCTCCGCCGTCCGGGAGCGGGGCTATCTCATGAACATGGAGAGCCTGCTAAAGCTCCTGGAGGAGCAGGGATTTGAGCGGGAGGAGACGCTGGCCTTCATTCAGGAAGAGGTCAGCCGGGGGCATGTCGGCAAGATTCGGGTCTCGGTGGGTAGCCGCCGGGTGGGCATCCTGCCTCCCCTGCCCTGCCTGCCCCTCTCCGACCTGCGCCCCACTGACCTGGGGCAGGGTGACGAGCCCAAGGGCAACTGGCGGGAGCGGGGCTTCACCGTGTGGGAGGGAGACTACCTCATCGCCAACTATCCCGTGGACCTGTCCACACCGGCCATGCTCTTTCTGGATGTGGAAGGGGCCGAGCTGAAGATGAGGCTCCGGGAGGAGACCCTGCAGGCCTGGTCACGCTTCCGCTCTGGCGACTACTTCCCGCGCCCCTGACCCTCGCCCAACCCCCGCATGGCCATCGCGCAAGCAGCTTGGCGTGCTGCGCCGTGGCTCGCCGGAGGTTTGGGGGCGAAACTCCCCGTTCAATTTCCAGGTGGGGGAGAGAGGCAATGCCTGCTGAGCGCCCCCATATTCTCATAGGTTGACAACGGTGGGCCATACTGCTAAAATCAAAAATTGGCGCTGTGGGCGCTGGAGCCGGAAGAGACCGGTTAAAAGGTTTATGACGGATGGGCCAGGCTCAAGGCTCATCCGTTGTGTGATGAGAGGTATAATGCCCACCACTAATCAGTTGGTACGGAAGGGGAGGTCATGGGGCCGGCGCAAGACCAAAGCGCCCGCCCTCCAGTTCAGGTTTAATTCCCTCAGGCACCGCCGCCAGAGGGGGGATGGTAGTCCTCAGAAGCGGGGTGTGTGTGTCCAGGTGAGGACCATGACCCCCAAGAAACCTAACTCGGCGCTGCGCAAGATAGCCCGGATAAGGCTCACCAACGGGATTGAGGTAACAGCCTACATCCCCGGTGAAGGCCATAACCTGCAGGAGCATTCGGTGGTGCTGGTGAGGGGAGGTCGCGTCAAGGACCTACCCGGTGTGCGCTACCATGTGGTGCGGGGTGCCCTGGACGCTGTTGGTGTTGAGGGACGCCGGCGCAGCCGCAGCAGGTACGGTACCAAGCGCGTCCGGGTCGGCGGGTAGGACGATATGCCGCGCCGTGGTGGGGTAAAACCCAGGGAGATACCTCCTGACCCTAAGTACCAGAATGTGAATGTGGCCCGGGTTATCAACCGGGTCATGCTTCGTGGCCAGAAGGCTACCGCCGAGAGGATAGTCTATGATGCTATGAGCATCATCTCCGAGCGCAAGCGAGAGCCGGTGGGGGTCGTGGAGCAGGCCATCCAGAACGCTACCCCCCTGTTAGAGGTGAAGCCCCGGCGGGTGGGGGGTGCTACCTACCAGATACCTATTCAGGTGCGCCCCAGCCGCAGTATGTCCCTGGCCCTGCGCTGGCTGACGGCGGCGGCCCGGGCGCGTAAAGGTAGGCCCATGGCGGAGAGGCTGGCCAATGAGCTCATGGAGGCCGCCCAGGGTCAGGGGGCAGCAGTCAAGCGGCGGGAGGATACCCACCGCATGGCGGAGGCTAACAAGGCCTTCGTCCACTACCGATGGTAAACGCCGTAACCCGCCCGGTGGCACCGGGGGAGCGGGCTGGGAGTGGAAACAGGATGTCGGACGAGGTCCCATTACCCAAGGTAAGAAACATAGGCATCATCGCCCATATTGATGCAGGCAAGACTACCCTTACAGAGCGGGTGCTCTACTACACCGGACGGACCTACAAGATCGGCGAGGTAGATGCGGGCACTACCGTAATGGACTGGATGGTCCAGGAGAAAGAGCGCGGGATTACCATCACTGCCGCTGCTACCTCGTGCTACTGGAAAGAGCACCGCATTAACATCATTGATACCCCCGGCCATGTGGACTTCACCGCCGAGGTGGAGCGCAGCCTCAGGGTGCTGGACGGTGGGGTGGTGGTGTTTGATGGCGTCGCCGGGGTGGAGCCTCAATCAGAGACGGTGTGGCGTCAGGCTAACAAGTACCGGGTGCCGCGCATCTGCTTTATCAACAAGCTGGACCGCCCGGGGGCCGATTTCCAGGCGACGGTAGCCATGATTTGGGAGCGGCTCAAAGCCAAGCCAATCCCCATCCAGTTCCCCCTGGGCCGGGAGGCAGACTTCTCCGGTATGGTGGACCTGGTGGAGAACACCGCCTGGGTCTTCTCAGACGACCGGGACACCGCCCCTCGGGAGGTACCGGTGCCGGATGCCGAGGCCGGGGCGGTGGCCCTGGCCCGGGATAACATGATTGAGAAGCTGGCCGAAGAGGATGACCAGCTTATGATGTCCTACATAGAGGGGCGGGATATCCCCCCCAAGGAGATTAAGGCCGCCCTGCGCCGCGCTACCCTGGCCAACAAGGTGGTGCCTATACTGGGCGGCACCGCCTTGAGGAACAAGGGGGTGCCGCTCCTGCTGGATGCTGTGGTGGAATACCTGCCCTCCCCGCTGGATGTGCCCCCGGTACAGGGGGTAGATGCCTCGGGCCTGGCCGTTGAGGTGGCCTCGGACCCACAGGGCCCCTTTGTTGCTCTGGCCTTCAAGGTGGTGGTCGACCCGTATGTGGGACGCCTGGTATATTTCCGTGTTTACTCCGGCGCCGTTAAGAGCGGGGACATGGTGTACAATGCCCCCCGGCGCCAGCGGGAGCGTCTGGGGCGGCTGCTGCGCATGCATGCCAACCGCCGGGAGGAAGTCTCCCAGGTGAGCAGCGGGGATATAATGGCCACGGTGGGTCTCAAGAACACCTTTACCGGGGATACCCTGTGCTCCCTGGAGAAGCCCGTAGTCCTGGAGTCCATCGGCTTCCCGGAGCCGGTGGTCTCGGTAGCTATTGAGCCCCGCACCAAGGCTGACCTGGATAAGCTGGGTGGGGCAATGGATCGCCTGGTAGAAGAGGACCCCACCTTCAAGGTGCGCCATGATGACGATACCGGCCAGACCATTATTTCGGGCATGGGCGAGCTGCACCTGGAGGTGCTGGTGGACAGGATGATGCGGGAGTTTGGGGTGGCGGCCCAGGTGGGCCGGCCCCAGGTGGCCTACCGGGAGACCATTACCGCTTCGGTAAAGGTGGAAGGCCGCTTCGTCCGCCAGACCGGAGGCCACGGGCAGTACGGAGTAGTGTGGGTGGAGCTGGAGCCCGCCGAGAGAGGCGCCGGTTTCACCTTTGTGGATGCCGTCAAGGGTGGGACTATACCTAAGGAGTTCATCCCCTCCGTAAGGGCTGGCATGAAGGAAGCTATGGATAGCGGTGTACTGGCCGGCTATGCCCTTACGGACGTAAAGGCTACCCTCTACGATGGCAGCTACCACGATGTGGACTCCTCGGAGCTGGCCTTCAAAATGGCCGGCGCCATGGCTCTGAGAGAGGGAGTGCGGAAGGCCAAGCCGGTGTTGCTGGAACCCATAATGAAGATAGAAGTGGTTACTCCTGAGGAGTTCCTGGGGGATGTGCTGGGAGACCTGAATTCCCGCCGGGCCCGCATAGAGGGGGTGGAGGTACGCTACGATGGCCAGGTGGTCTATGGGCTGGTGCCCCTGGCCCAGACCTTCGGTTACGCCTCGGACATGCGCTCTCTGACCCAAGGCCGGGCATCCTATACCATGGAGTTCAGCCACTACGAACAGGTGCCCCAGAGCGTGGCCGATGAGATAGCGGGCCGCGCTGCTGGCCGGCCAGGGGGAAGGTGATATGGCAAGGCAGAAGATACGCATCCGTCTCAAGGCTTTCGACCACCGCCTGCTGGACCAGTCGGC
>JAZGBK010000319.1:0-6060 GCA_036476365.1 Dehalococcoidia bacterium | reverse complement strand
CCCCGCCCGCCCGAGGTTTATCCTTCCAGTAATGGAAGGACTGGGGGGCGAAGCTGGGTGGCCCCCTCTCTATCCACAGGGTGTAGCCTGAATTATAATGATGGTGCTCATGATACAGCAGAGGGTCGCCGTGCAGGTGCCTGCCACCACTGCCAACCTGGGCCCCGGCTTTGACTGCCTGGGCCTGGCCCTGGACATCTTTAACCGGGTGTCTGTGGAGCTGGCCCCGGCCCTGGCTATTGAGGTGTCCGGGGAGGGGCAGGGGGCCATCCCCACCGGGGAGGACAACCTGGTGTACCGTGGGGTGGCAGAAGTGTTCCACCGCACTGGTCATCCCCAGCCCGGCCTACGCCTTACTTGTCATAATGAGATACCCCTGGCCCGCGGGCTGGGCTCCAGCGCCGCCGCCGTGGCCGGGGGCCTGGTGGCTGCCAACCTGCTGCTGGGGGAGCCTCTGTCCCGGGAGGAGCTTCTGGTCCTGGGAGCAGCCATAGAGGGCCACCCGGATAACCTGGCCCCGGCGCTGTTCGGCGGCTGCCAGGTGGTTGTCGCAGAAGGGGAGGGCTTCCTCCACGCCCCGGTGCCCCTCCCCGCCGGGCTGATGGCGGTGCTGTTTATCCCTCATGTTGAGGTTTCCACCGTAGAAGCCCGGGGGGTACTGCCGGCCCAGGTGCCGCTGGCGGACGCCGTTTACAACCTGGGGCGGGCGGCCCTGCTGGTGGCCGCCTTGGGGGGTGGGGAGCTTTCCCTTATTTCGGTGGCTACCGGCGACCGGCTCCACCAGCCCTACAGGGAGCGCCTGTTCCCGGCCGTGGTGCCCATCATGTCGGCGGCTACGGGGGCGGGGGCACTGGGCAGCTTCCTATCCGGGGCCGGGCCCACCGTGCTGGCCCTGTGCACCGGCGGCGAGGAGTCCATAGGCAATGCCATGAAGCTGGCGGCTATGGAGGCCGGCGTGAGCGGTGTTGTCCGGCTGGCCCGCCCGGTCATGGAAGGGGCTATCGCCGAGGTGGCAGGCTGATATGGCGCTGATAGTCCAGAAGTACGGCGGTACCTCGGTGGCCGGCCCGGACAGGCTGAAGGCGGTGGCCCGGCGTGTGGCGGGGGCCTGCGCCTCTGGGGACCAGGTGGTGGTGGTGGTCTCCGCCATGGGGGATACTACGGACGACCTCGTGGAGCTGGCCCACCGGGTCTCCTCTCAGCCCCCGGAGCGGGAGATGGACATGCTGCTGGCTACCGGGGAGATTGTGTCCAGCACCCTGCTGGCCATGGCCCTTAACGATTTGGGCTGTCCCGCTTTGAGCCTCACCGGCGCCCAGGCGGGCATCTGGACCGATGCCTCTCACCAGAAAGCCCGCATCCTGGTGGTGGAGGCCCACCGGCTGCTGAAGGAGATGGAGGCGGGCCTGGTGGTGGTGGTGGCCGGGTTTCAGGGCATAACCCGGGAGATGGAGGTTACCACCCTGGGGCGGGGAGGGTCTGATACTACTGCCGTGGCCCTGGCCGCCGGGCTGGGCGCCGGGCGCTGCGAAATCTATACCGATGTGGAGGGGGTATATACCGCCGACCCCCGCCTCGTCCCCGATGCCCGCCCCCTGGCGGAGGTAAGCTATGAGGAGATGCTGGAGCTGGCCGCCCACGGTGCTAAGGTGATACACCCCCGGGCGGTGGAACTGGGGTGGCTGTATGATATCCCTATCCGGGTGGCCTCCAGCTTTAGCCAGTCACCGGGCACTCTTATTCATGGAGGTGGTGCTATGGAAGTGAGCAACAGGGTGAGGGGTATCGCTCACGATACGGATGTGGCCAAAATCACCGTGGCCGGCGTCCCCGACCGGCCGGGGATTGCCGCTGCTGTCTTTGAGCCTCTGGCCGGGGCCGGCATAAGCGTGGACACCATCGTCCAGAACGCCAGCATAGAGAACATCACCGACCTCACCTTCACCGTGGCCCGGGGGGACCTGCCTCAGGCCCTGAGTATCATCCAGGGGGTGGTTTCCCAGATAGGTGCGAGGGAGGTGCTCAGCGATAGCCGGCTGGCCAAGGTAAGCATAGTGGGCAGCGGCATGCAGAACGCTCCCGGCTACGCAGCCCGCATGTTTCGGGTGCTGGCCGAGGAGGGGATAAACATCCAGCTCATAACCACGTCCGAGATAAGGATAACTTGCATCATAGAAGAGGGACGGCTACGGGACGCAGTCGGGCTTCTCCACCGGACCTTTGAGCTGGAGAAGGCCGGGGAGTAGGGGAGGAGCCGGGGGTAGCTAATCTACAGCTACTACTTCGGCTATCTGGGGGAGCTCCTTCTTGATGATGCGCTCAATGCCGTTCTTGAGGGTCATGGTGGACATGGGGCAGCTGCCACAGGCCCCCATCAGCCTCACCTTGACCACCCCCTCGGGGGTCACATCTACCAGCTCCACATCGCCGCCATCGGCCTTGAGGAACGTCCTTACTTCCTCCAGGACCCTCTCAACATCTTCCTTCATAGTGCCTCTCCTTTCGGGGACTTAAACTCTATTGTATCCCCCCACAGAGCAGGGTGTCAAACCACCTGCTACCTTATGTTCTCAATGTTCTCATTGACACTCAGGGACGGCAGGAATAGAATAGCCCCCGTATGGCCCTGACCCAGAAAGAGGTACGCCACATCGCCCTCCTCGCCCGGCTGGGGCTCAGCCCCGAGGAGGTGGAGCCCCTCCGGGAGCAGCTTTCCTCCATCCTGGAGCACTTCCAGGTGCTCCAGGAGCTGGACACCTCCGATGTGCCCCCCACCGCCTATGTGGTTCCCCGGCACAGCGTGTTCCGGGAGGACCGGCCCTCGGCCTCCTTCCCCACCGAGGATATTATGGCCAACGCCCCCCGCCCCGAGGAGGGCTACTTCCGCGTGCAGGCGGTCCTGGAAGAGTAGGTTGCTGCCCCACTACCGTACCATCGCCGAGCTGCATCAGCTCCTTGTCCGACGGGAGCTTTCCTGTGCCGAGCTGGTCCAGGCCGCCCTGGAGCGCATAAGCTCGGTGGATGGCCGGGTGCGGGCCTTCCTCACCGTCACCGAGGAGGCCGCCCGCCGGGGGGCGGAGCAGGCCGATGCCCGTTTCAAAGAGGGCACCGCCACTCCCCTCACCGGCATCCCGGCGGCCATCAAGGACAACATGTGTACCCGGGGCGTCCGCACCTCCTGCTCCTCCCGTATGCTGGAGAACTTCGTCCCTCCTTACGATGCCGCGGTGGTGGAGCGGCTCCAGGGGGCGGGGATGGTGATGGTGGGTAAGACCAACATGGACGAGTACGCCATGGGCTCCTCCACGGAGAACTCGGCCTTCTTCCCCACCCACAACCCCTGGGACCTGGAGCGGGTGCCCGGCGGCTCCTCGGGTGGCTCGGCGGCGGCGGTGGCCGCTGGTGAGGCCGTCTATGCCCTGGGCTCCGATACCGGGGGGAGCATCCGCCAGCCGGCGGGCTTCTGCTCGCTGTCGGGCCTCAAGCCCACCTACGGTCTGGTGTCCCGATACGGGCTGGTGGCCTTCGCCAGCTCCCTGGACCAGATAGGTCCCCTTACCCGCAGCGTGGCCGACTGCGCCCTGGTGCTCCAGGCCATCGCCGGCCATGACCCCCGGGACTCCACCTCTATCCCTCGTGATGTCCCGGACTACTCACAGGCCCTGCCGGCTGACCTGAAGGGGCTGCGCTTAGGGGTGCCCCAGGAGTACTTCCCGCCGGAGCTGGAGCCGGGGGTGGCGGAGGTGCTGCGGGACGCCATCAAGGTGCTGGAGGGACTGGGGGCACAGGTGGAGTGGGGCCTCTCCCTGCCCAGCACCGCCTATGCCCTGCCCGTCTACTACATCCTGGCCCCCTCAGAGGCCTCGGCCAACCTGGCCCGCTACGACGGCGTCAAGTACGGCTTCTCTGCCCAGGACGGCGACAGCATGTGGGAGGACATGGAGCACACCCGCCAGCAAGGCTTCGGCCCCGAGGTGAAGCGGCGCATCATGCTGGGCACCTACGCCCTCTCCGCCGGGTACTACGACGCCTACTACCTGAAGGCCCAACGGGTGCGCACCCTAATCCGCCGGGAGCTGGAGGCCGCCTTTGAGCAGTACGATGCCCTCATCACCCCCTCCTCCCCCACCGTACCCTTCAAGCTGGGAGAGAAGGTGGACGACCCCATGCAGATGTATCTCTCGGACATCTTCACCATCCCGGTGAACATCGCCGGCATCCCCGCCCTCACCCTCCCTGCCGGGTTTGCCGATGGCCTGCCGGTGGGGATGCAGCTTATGGGTAAGGCGCTATCCGAGGAGACCCTGCTGCGCATCGGCCACGCCTTCCAGCAGGCTACTGATTGGCATAAGCAGGCCCCCCCGTTGTAAAGGCCCCAACCCCGCACTATACTTGGAGGAGGAGGTGCGCCATGGCAGTGGAGGAAGAGATTGGCCGGGTGTCCCACTTCTTTTCCCATGTGGTGGTGGCTGGGATTGAGCTCTCCGCCCCCATCAAGGTGGGGGACAAAATCCACATCAAGGGGCACACCACGGACCTGGAGATGTCGGTGGACTCCATGCAGATTGACAATGCGAATGTGGACGAGGCCAAGGCTGGCGATTCCATCGGCGTCAAGGTGCCCGACCGGGTGCGCCCCGGCGACCAAGTTTACCGGGTCACCGAGTAGCCACTAAAGCTCGGAAGCTTGTAATCAGCCTCTGCTGGCTGGTGGCAGTGCTCACCGCATTGCCTGCCCGCCAACCCGGTAGATAGCTCTGGACTGCGTCCCTGGTCCCACGGGGGGTCTGGGGGGCGAAGCCCCCCGGATTATTTATCTGGGCGGGTGGGTGGGAAGGAAAATCTTCGCTGGGCGACCTTTACGGGCCTTAGCCCTTAGCCGACAACCCCCTCGGAATATAGGGAGGCTATCTCCGCCTCGGAGTAGCCCTGCTCCAGGAGCACCTCCCGGGTGTGCTGGCCCAGGGTGGGGGCGGCGCGGCCTTTAGCAAGTGGCGGGGGCGGGTCCTGGCTCAGCCGCACCGGCACCCCCATCATCTTCAGCTTCCCTGCCGTGGGGTGCTCCACCTCGGCTATCATGTCGTTCTCCACGAACTGGGGGTGACTGAACACCTCCTCCCGGCGCAGCACCGGGGCATAGGGCAGGTCGGCCTCCTTGAACTCCTTGAGCCACTCGTCCCTGGGGCGGGTGGCGTAGAGGTTAGACAGGATGGGGTGCAGCACCTCGGTGCCCCGGGCCCGCTTCAGGGGGTCGTCAAACTCGGGGTCCTCGGCCAGGGCCTCCGTCCCCAGAATGTGGCACAGGCGGCGCCACTGGTCGTTGTTGACCACCACGCACACCAGCCACAGGCCGTCGGCGCACTGATAGGGGGAGTACATGGCCTGGGCCATGAAGCGCTGGGGGGGCCGGGTGCCCTCCTCCTCCCCCCTCACCAGCTCTACCGATTGCATGGCCAGGCCCTGGTGAACCAGGGCCGTCTCCACCCGCTGCCCCATCCCGGTACGCTCTCGCACCAACAGGGCCAGGGTGATGCCATAGGCCAGGGTCATGGGGGTGGAGCAATCGGCCACCCAGACGCCGGCGCTCATGGGGGTGCCATCGGGGTGTTGCCGCTGCCCCATGATGCCGGAGAGGGCCTGGACCACCATATCGTAGGCGGGCTGCCCGGCGTAGGGGCCTTTGTTACCCAGGGCGCTGAGGGAGGCGTAGATGAGCCGGGGGTAGCGGGCGTGGAGGGTATCGTAGTCCAGCCCAAGCCTCTCGGCCACCCCGGGGCGGAAGTTCTCCAGGAAGACATCGGCACCGTCCAGCAGGCGGAGTATGATTTCTCTGCCCCTGGGGGTGGACAGGCTGACCACCATGCCCCGCTTGTTGCGGTTGACCACCAGGAAGCCCCGGTCCTCGCCCCCGATGGGGGCGGAGGTGTAGAAGCGGCGGGCATCGTCGCCGCCGGGGGGCTCCACCTTGATGACCTGAGCACCCTGGTCGGCCAGGTACATACCGGCCCCCGGCCCGGCCCAGCCCCGGGTCATCTCCACCACCCTGATACCCTCCAGCGG
>JAZGBK010000318.1:0-5918 GCA_036476365.1 Dehalococcoidia bacterium | reverse complement strand
TCCCTTGGGGCGCGTCTTACACCCCAGTCTTGATCCTCCAAGAACCAAATATCGTTGGACCCGGTACGCTTGGCCCAAAGTTTCACATATTGCCCCAGGAACCCACAAGCTGCCTTCCCACCCTGGTAATACCTTCCTATCTGAGACGCTTCATGCTCTTCGCCTTCGCCCCAATTCAACCATACCTGGATGTCTTCGGCGCCCATTCCCCGCCCCCCATCGCTCTCAATGATGACCCGATGGTGGCGCTTGTCTTCAAGGATTTCGATAGTAAGTGGTTGCCCCCACCTGTAGTCTATTGCGTTGTCCACAAGCTCTTTCAGAGCTTCCGCAACACTAGTGAAGTTGTGCATTAGAGCGATAGCAGTCCCGCGGCTGATGGTTTCTCGCCATTCAACGGTTGCAGCTGGCATCTATGGCCTCCCTACAGTCGGAAGTCAGCGGAGTGGTCACGACTATTAAACTTGCTTTCCACTCTCTTCAGTTCCTTCCTGATTACGCCGAAAATCTTCCTCACATCTTCTTCCGTGTACTCGTAGAGCTGGTAATTCGCACAATGTTCCAACACACGCAACTTCTGAAGAACGGCATTGGTACGTTGGGTTGCCAATCGCTCAAACGTGCCACGCTTGTTCCTAGTCACTATGTCTCCTCCAATTGTTGGCCACCATATCAATTATACAACCTATATGCTTTCTGTCAAGTATTATTCCAACCGATTCGCAACCTATTCACACATTGTGGCACAGAATTCGCCCACCCACTTGTGGTAGGACGGCAGGGTCTCAGGGGGCGGAGCCCCCTGAAATAACCCCTGGGCGGGTGGGAAAAGCATAGCTTCACCCCCCTTGTCCTCAGCGGGCTATGCCCCTAAAATGGGGCCATAATGGCAAATATGAAGGCGTTCCTGACACTCCCATTGCTTCTTGCGGGCCTGTCACTGCTGACTGCGGGCTGCGCCCAGTCCGCCCAGTTTGAGGTGAGCGACCTCACCATCCATCCCCTGGAGGTGATGGTGGGGAGCTCGGTGAAGGTTACTGTTGAGGTAGCCAATACCGGGGACGCCGCCGGCAGCCACTCCGTGACCCTCAGGCTGAACGGGGAGGTGGTGGAGACCAGGGAGGTATCGCTGGAGGCGGGGGGCACGGCGCAGGTGGCCTTCAGCCTGACCCCGCAGGAGCAGGGGGTCTATCAGGTGGAGGTGGACGCGCTCCAGGGGTCTTTCACCGCCACCCTGGGCCCCGCCGAGGTCATCGCCCAGGCCAGCCAGCGCATGGCCGGGGTAAGCTCCTTCCACTTCGTGCTGGAGCACGAGGGGGCGGGCACCCTCCTGGCCGCCGGGCTGGAGATGCAGCGGGCGGTGGGGGATGCGGCCCGGCCCGACCGCCTCAGGGCCACCGTAAACGGCACGGCCATGGGCATGCCGGTGCAGGTGGAGGTGGTCCTTATCGGCGATACCGTTTACATGACCAACCCGCTGCCGCCCGGCAACTGGCAGTCCTCCTCTACCGGGCTCAGCCCCGTGGGCTTCTTTGACCCCCAGACCGGGATGGCCGCCCTGCTCAAGGAGGTGTCCGGCCTTACCCCCCTGGGCGGGGCCGAGGTGGAAGGGGTAGCGGCCTATCACCTCTCCGGCCGGGTGGCCGCAAGCGCCCTGGAGTCCATCACCGGCAGCTCCCTGCCCGGGGCCGAGGTGGAGGTGGAGCTGTGGGTGGGCAAGGAGGACTTCTATCTGCTCCAGGCCAAGCTGACGGGCCAAATCACCCCTACGGAGGGCACGGGCATGGTGCGCTGGCTGCGCTTCTCCCAGTTCAACCGGGAGATTAGCATAGAGCCACCTCTCTGAGATGTCCCCGCCAAAGGGGGAGAAACGCACTCGCGCCCTATCCCCCTATGTCCTTCTCGCAGTAGCCTGTAGCGGGGTGTTCCTGGCCGCCCTGGACCAGACGGTGGTGGTGACGGCCCTGCCCAGCATCATGCAGGACATCCAGTTGCCGGTGACCAAGCTGGAGCAGGCCATGTGGATTATCACCGGCTACCTGCTGGGCTACACCTTTGCCATGCCCCTCATGGCCCGGCTCTCCGATGTGTATGGCCGGGTGCGGGTGTATGTGCTGTCGCTGCTGCTGTTTATGGTGGGCTCGGTGCTGGTGGCCACCGCAGATAGCCTGGGGTGGCTGGTGGGGGCACGGGTAGTCCAGGCCATCGGCGGCGGGGCCACCCTGCCAGTGACCATGGCCATCGCCGCAGATATATTTCCAGAGAGGCGGCGGGCGGTGACCCTGGGCATCATCGGGGCCGCAGCCGAGGCGGGGGGTGTGCTGGGGCCCCTCTACGGGGGTCTGCTCATCAACTTCGCCGGCTGGCGGTGGATTTTCTGGGTAAACCTGCCCCTGGGCCTGCTCATCGCCATCCTGGTGCTGTGGCTGATACCGGCCACCCCCCGGCTGCGGGTCCCCGTGGACTATGCCGGCGGGCTGCTGATAGCGGTCTGCCTGGCGCTGCTCACCTTCGGCCTGTGGCAGGAGGTGGGCAACCCCCGCCCCCTGTGGCAGACGGCGGGCCTGGTGGCGGGGTCGCTGGTGTTCCTGGCCGCCTTCATCCTCCGGGAGAGGCACACCCCCCATCCCCTGCTGGACCTGTCCCTCTTCCGGCGGCTGACCTTCGCCTCCGCCAACTGGGCACACCTGCTGGTGGGCGGGGCCCTGATTATAGCCATGGTCAATGTACCGCTGATGACCGATACCGTCCTGGGCCAGCCGCCTTTAGAGGGAGGACTGAGGCTCATGCGCCTGAGCGGGGCCATCCCCTTGGGGGCAGTGGCCGGGGGCCTCCTGTGCGGGCGTTTCGGCTACCGGCTACCCATGCTCCTGGGGCTGGGCCTCACCGCCCTGGGCTTCTACTGGCTGAGCGGTTGGGGGCTGGACATCGCCGACCCGGCCATGACCGTCCACCTGGCCACCACGGGCTTTGGCTTCGGCCTGGTCATCGCCCCCATCGCGGCGGCGGTGATAGACCAGGCGGGAGAGGCCCGGCGGGGGGTGGCGGCGGCGGTGGTCACCCTCAGCCGCATGGTGGGCATGATGGTGGGCCTCTCCGTGCTCACCTCCTGGGGCATGGGCCGCTACGCCTCGGATACCTCGGCTATCCCCTTCCCCTTCCCCCAGGCCGGAGATAGCGCCGCCCAGGCCCAGCAGCGGCTGCTCTCCTACCAGGAGCAGGTAACAGAGGCTACCCTGGGCCTGTTCAACGACCTATTCTGGGCGGCGGCGGTGGTGGCCCTGCTGGCCGTGGTGCCGGCGGTGCTGATGGCCCGGAGGAGGTAGGTAGCTGAGATGGTGGACTACCGTGGACAGCCCCCGAACTCTGCTTCCAGAAAAAGCAGCGAATTGCGGCTTGGCAGCAGCTCCCAACCTGTTGCTCCTGAAGGGCAGGTTGGCTTTCCGCTAAACAGGGCTACTCTGTGCGCTCCCCCCACTCGGATTCGCCCCATTCGTCAGTTGACAGCCAACCCCAGGGCTTGTTATACTCGGTGGCAACTGAATATAGCAATAGAGGAGGCGGTGCCCGTAACAGGGTAAATGCGAAGCCGGTGAGAATCCGGTACTGTCCCGCAGCCGTATGCCCCGGCAGGCGAAAAGGCCGGTTGGGGCGAGTCGGAACGCCAGCCGCCCCCGTGTTGTGACCCTCGAGGAGGGGTGCAGACACCAAAGCTGCCCCACAGGCCTCCTCGGCATGAGGAGGCCTCTGTATATGGCAGCGGCGAGGTGGTCCCCTGCCGTTCTCGAGAGGGCAGGGGTTTTTGTTTTCTGGCAACCCTGTCCGGCGGCAGTGGCATTAGGAGGGTATTGAAGGGCGTATTACTGTTAGGCCATGGCTCCGCTCGAGGCGAGGCCAACCAGATGGTCTGGGACCTGGTCCACAGACTGAGGTCCGACCTGGGTACCGAGCACTTGGAGCCGGCCTTTCTCCAGCTCACCCAGCCTGATATCGAGACCGGGCTGGGGCGACTCATTGACGCCGGATGCCGGGAGATATTCGTCCTATCCCTGTTCCTGGTCAGTGGCAACCACCACACCCGCGATGCGGGAGCGGAGATTCGGCGCATACTGGAGCGCTATCCCGGGGTGGGGTTCGTCCTGAGCGAACCTTTGCTGCTCAACCCAGGCTTCTACCAGTTGATAGCGGGCAGGGTGGCGCAAGCCATTGATATCGGGGTAGCCTGCTCCCCCACCGGTACCGATATTGAACGGGAAAGCTTTGAGATAGTGGAAACCCATTTGCAGGGGCTGGAGCTTCCCGAGGGCGAGAAGCAGGTGGTGAGAAGGGTAGTCCACGCCACCGCCGACCCCGCTTTCGCCCCAAGCCTGATATTTCATCCCCAGGCGGTGTCGGCGGCGCTGGCCGCATTGGAGCGGGGGGCAGATATTCTGGTAGATGTAAATATGGTAGCGGCCGGGATTGACCGGCGGCGCGTGCAACGCCTGGGGGGCAATGTGGTATGCTCCGTGGCCCATACCCAGGTAGCGGAGAAGGCCCTGGAACTGGGCATCACCCGTTCCCAGGCCGCTATGCGGCAGATGCTCCAGGAGCACCCCGGTGGGGTGGTGGTGGTGGGCAACGCCCCCACCGCCCTGGCAGAAGTGGTGGACGAGGTGGCCTCGGGGAGGGCGGCCCCGGCCGTGGTTATCGGCGTCCCCGTGGGCTTCGTGGCGGCTGCCGAGACCAAGGAAAGGCTGGTCGCCTCGGGGGTGCCCTTCATTACCAACAGGGGAGCCAGGGGGGGCAGCCCGGTGGCGGCGGCCATCGTCAACTCCCTGCTACGGCTCGCAGAGGCTGAGGCGTTGCATAGTAAAAGCAGTGGTATCCAATCTTCACTATAAGGAGGTGAAAGGTGAACACAGCGGTAGTTGAAAGGCGCAAGGGGTTCCTGGGGCTGGCCCCCGTATACTGGGTCCTTCTCTTAGCTGCCCTCGGAGGCCTGTTCCTCGTCGGCATGGCCCAGGGCGATGCCCTCGGCGCACTCGTAGGCCAGGCAGGCTCTCAGCAGGGTGTGCTGCATGAGCTGTTCCACGACGTGCGCCACGCTGCCGGGTTTCCCTGCCATTAGTGCCTGCTGAGGGTCTCATACCGGTACTGAAGGCGGCCCTGGTCGCTGGGCTGATAGCGGGGTTGGCAATGGGTCTTTTCCATCTTGTGCTCACAGAGCCCGTCATTGACCGGGCGATAGCCCTGGAGGAAGCTACGGCTGCAACCCCAGGTCAGGCTGCCGACCATGAGCCGGTAGTCTCCCGGGGTCAGCAAAAGGGGATGCTGGTAGCGGGCAGCGCCCTTTACGGGCTGCTGGTGGGCATTATATTTGCCATCGTCTTCTCCGCTGTGGGACGGCGCCTCCCCGGCAGACGGCCCCACATCCAGGCGGCGGTCCTGGCCGGACTACTGTGGTGGTCGGTGGCCCTCATCCCCTTCCTGAAGTACCCGGCCACCCCTCCCGGCGCGGGGGACCCGGCAACCCTCTATTTCCGCCAGGGCCTCATGTTTGGCTTCATCGCCCTGTCTGCTCTGGCACTGGCGGCAGCCGGGCTGGCCTATAGCCTCCTGGGAAAACGGTGGCGGCACCCGAGGTTGCAGGGGCGCCGCTGGGGGGCGGTGGCAGGGCTATATGGAGTCCTGGTGGTCATGCTCTTCGCCTTCATGCCTACCAACCCTGACCTCGTTACCATTCCGGGTGATCTAGTATGGCGCTTCCGCATCCTTGCTCTGCTCGGTCAGGCGTTCTTCTGGGCCGTCCTGGGGGGTGCCTCGGCACTGATACTGAGACGCTTGGCCCGCCCCCGCCCCCACCCCCGGCAAGGAGCAATGGGAGAGACAGGCTGAGCACAAGCCCGAATCCTCCGTTGCGGAAAGGGTACACCACC
>JAZGBK010000317.1:0-3150 GCA_036476365.1 Dehalococcoidia bacterium | reverse complement strand
GTCTTGCCGATGGCCACCTGGTCATCGGCTATGCAGGTGGCGGCGATGGTGCGGTAGTTCTTGTCCTCGCAGTTGCCCAGGGCTATGCGCTGTCCCCGGCCGGCCTCGGAGGCGGCCACCAGCACCTCGTTGTCCTTCTCGGCTACCTCGGGGCCCAGCACAACCAGGGGCACATCCACCGCCTCCAGCACGGCGCTGACCACCCGCTTGGTCTCCTCAGGGCCGGTGTTACCCGCTTCGGGATGGGCACTTTTGAGGCGCAGGGCGATGAGGCTGGCTCCCGCCTCCACCGCTTTCTTGGCCCAGATGGCGGGGTCTTTGAGGGCGTCCCCCCAGGCCTGGAGCAGGGGCTCGGGCCAGTCCTGGGGCTCCGTGTCCTGCACCTCCACGGCCACCACGGGGGGGTGGGGGATGGAGCCTTCAAAGTGGAGGAAGGGCAGGGTGTTCTCGCCCCCCACCACTACTTCCTTGCGGCCCTTGCCCCCCAACCTCACCTCGTAAATCCTCCCGTTCCACTTCTCCACCGGGGTCTCTACCGCAGGCATAACTCTCCTTAAACTGAGCCTTATTCAACCCAAAAGCAAGGGCCGGTTGGCGCCGACCCTTGCTTGGTGGCAGTTGTTCCGGGCTGAGCCAGGACTGGCACACCTTCCCCTTGGCACCCGTAGGGTTACATAAGGGGGTCCATGGTCAGGGCCGGGTGCTCCTTCTGCTCCAGGAAGGCCATCAGCTCCTCGATGGTGGCAGCCATGGTGCCGTCGCCCATGCGGTCCACCAGGTCGGGCACCCCGGCCTTCTCACATATCTCCTTAAGCTCTTCGGCCAGCTCCTCCTTGAGGTTCTGGGAGAGCCACACCACCCGCTTGATGCCCCCCTCGGCCAGGAGGAACTTACCGCTGGTGACATAGTACTTGCCGTGGCCCATCATCCCCGGCGTCTGCAGGCCGCCACCCACCATGCCCATGAGGGTGGTGAAGGTCATGCCGCTGGGGGTCATGCCGTAGTCGTCCCGGGAGACAATCATCACCCCGTTGGTCTCCGGCAGCACCACCATGACGCATTCGCAGCAGCCACAGGTGGTCATGGGGGCATCCATCAGGGAGTAGAGGGTCATGCGGTCCACGGCGCGGTTGGAGTTCTCGTACACGAACTGGTTGACGCCCTCCCACTCCCCTTTGACCGGGTCTATGGTAGCGCCCTTGGACACGGGCTGGTTGGGGCCGCGGGGGTTAATCTCGAAGGAGGCCCGGCAGTCCAGCCAGTTATAGGCCCCGCACAGCCCCACCCGCTCCGGGTTGATGACGCAGATGTGGTTGGGGGCGAAGGACTGGCACAGGCTGCAGCTATAGTAGGTGTCCACAGTCTCGTCCTTGAGCCCGGCGATGCGGATGTTGCGCTCGGCGTATTCCTTGCGGGCCACCTCTATCAGCTCCTCTACCTTGGGCTGCTCGGTGTGCAGGGTTATCTGTACCTTGTCCACGATGGCCCCGAAGTGGTTGTGCAGGTTGGCGTGCAGGATATCCCCCAGGTGCTTGATGGTGAACCCCTTGTTGACGGCTCCCTTGGACAAGCGTATCCAGGTGATATCCCGCTGGCCCATGTGCTGGATGCCCTCGGCGCCGTTGACGAAGTGGTGTATCTGCCGCTCCAGGACAGGCTCAAAGTCCTTCTGCATCTTGCGTCCGGCCACATCCACCATGATGGCCAGGGGCACCCGGCTGCCCTCGGGGAAGGAGTCCAACTCCGGCCCCATCACGGTAATCTTGCCGTCCTCCACCTCGTCCATGTCCTTTAACTGAAGGAACTCAAAGCAGATGCCGCCCTTGCCGCCGAACTCTATCTGCAGGTTCTCCCGGCGCACGATTTCCCCCTCAAAGGCGGGACCGTAGGCCACCGGGATGGGCACCTTGGCAATCTTGACCTTGATGCCCCGGATTTCAATACACCGCTGTACCAGCCTCTCCGCCCGCTCCAGGTCGTCCTTGCCCGGTATGTCGTCAAAGGGCATGCCTATTACATGCTCGTACTGGGTGATGCCGGTGGGCAGGATGTGCGGGACAGCGGTATCGGCCACGATGGGGAATCCGTAGTTAATGGCGCCGGCGCCGGTGGCGTACGTCAGGTCGTCCACCGGTCCCAGCACCAGCGCGAAGGCGAAGCAGCGGAACTTGTTGTAGAGCAGCATAGAGCGGGCGTCGCCGGGCTTCACATTGCCGAAGCTGTAGGCGGCCCGGGTGGCATAGCCCAGGGCGTAGATGGCCGATATGGTGTCGGAGCCGAAGGGCACGGTGTAGGTATCGTAGCCCAGCTCCACGCCCTCCTCCAGGAGCTGGTCCACTATGGAGCGGCCGTTTACATTGCCGGAGAGGAATACCAGCTGCCCGCGGGACTGGAGCTCCCGTACAATCTTCACTGCTACCTCGTTGCTCTTGGCGGCGCCGATGATGGCGGCGAAACCGGGCATACGGCCGTCCACCATGGCGATGCCCCAGGCGCGCATCTGCACATCGTCAATGGGGCCGTTGAATTTAAAGCCGTTGCGGGTCTCCGGCTGCTGGCCCAAGGCGAAGCGGATGCCCTCTATGATTTCCTCGGCGAACAGGGTGGCCACGCCGGAGTCCAGGGTCTCCCCCAGGTAGGGCAGCCACAGGTTCTCCCTGGGCGGTGCAGGGAGGAGTTCCCTGGCACTGTTGAGGGCTACCTCCAGGTCGGCCACCTTCTCCACCTTGTGGCCGGTGAAGCCGTAGATGACCGGCAGGTAGTAGGCGGTATTGGGGAAACCTATCTTGGCATCCGGTCCCAGCTCTTTGAGGGCCTTCTGATAGAGCGCCTCGGCCTCTCGGAAAATATCGTTGGCGCCTTTGATGGCGGCGGTAGCGATGAATCTGGACATAGGGCAGCTACTCCTTTACGGCCGCGGTATTAGTAGCGGCGGAAGTCCCCGGTCATCTTGGCGTCCACCGGGTCGGTCCCGGTCATGCGCGGGGCCTGCTCAAAGCCGGGGCTCTGGGCCTTCTCGGCGACCAGGGTCTCCGCCTCCCGGAGGGCGTTGCGTGCCCCGGCCAGCTTCTTTTCGTCGCCGGTAACCGCCACCATCACCCCACCGGTGATGACGCCGAACTGGTAGTATCCCATGCCATCCTCGGCTAC
>JAZGBK010000316.1:0-2519 GCA_036476365.1 Dehalococcoidia bacterium | reverse complement strand
AAGGCCTCGCTGGGCCGAGGGCTGGATATGTTTATGGTCACGCCGCCCACCTGGACGGTCACGAAGAGAGCGCCCCCAACGTCTCGCTCGCCTAAAGGCTTAGCTCCGAACATGTCAACATACCATTGGGCTGACTTGCTGGGGTCCTTAGCCTTCAGGTGCACGTGATTAAAAGAATAGGCCACGGTCCACCTCCATCACACTAATTGACGTTACAATCATAGGCCTCAATCCGGAACGCTGGTACCCAGGTCCTGGGCCATGTCTGGCAGCAAGGGGCCCAGCATAAAGCCTCCGGCAATCACACTGAATAGCAGGGCACCCACGCCGGTGAGCATCACCCATGGGTGGGCAGGCCTAACTACGGTTTCTGTGCTCAGGGGTATGTCTCGCAGGTGTTCTACCTGGGGTCCCCTATACGCCCGGTCTGGGACAGGGAGGGGCACCTCAGGCACAGCAAACTCCTCTGGCATGCTGGGGGATGATAGCAACAGAATCAATGACCTCCAGTTGGCTGTGATACGCTGACCGCGGAGCATATCTCGCTCCGGGCATATTCGGAGCCTTCGGTGGATAGGCTGCCCTCCAGGGCTTCCATCGCCCCTCTGCCCCCAATCCGTCCCAGCGCCCAGGCAGCGTGACCACGGACCAGCTCATCTGGGTCTTGCATCGCCCGGGCCAAGTGCGGGACGGCTTCCTCCTGTCCCAGATTGCCCAGGGCCACTGCTGCGTTCCGCTGCAAATAGCGTTTGTCTTTGATGTAATGCAGCAGCGGGTACACTTTGTCCCGGAAGTACTGGGCGGACATATTGAGCAGCTTCTCCAGCCGGAAGTAAGGGGCCACCTGCGCGGTGTATGCATTGGGGGGCAGCTTCGCCTTGAGCCGAGGCTGGTTGCGCGGGCACACCTGCTGGCAGATGTCACAGCCATATATCCAGGTTCCCATACGCGGTCTTATGTCCATCGGTAGCACCACCTCCCCATCGCCGAGGAACGACCCCGGGGTGGCATAAGAGTTGTAGGCCACACATATGAGTGGGTTCATCCTGAGAGGCTCATAGAGAGCTCCGGTAGGGCAGGCCTCTATGCACAGAGCACAATTGTCCGGGCACCTGACCTCCAGCGTGGGCTGGTTATATTCTAACTCCCCATCTATAACCAGGGTGTCTATCTCTATGAACGAGCCGATTCCCTCCGCGAACGCAAAACAGTTCTTGCCGAAGGTGGTCACTCCGGCACGAGCGCCCGCCTGCCGGGCCGGAGGATTCACACCTCCCCTACTCGTGCGGAACCCTTGCTTCTCCAGGAACTCCCTCAGCAGACGGTAGCGGGCACGGGGGATAGGGAGGGGAGTGCCACCCCCGTGGCCCAGGTAAAGCCGCCCAATCAGGCCCACCATCTCCTGTGGGAAACTCTCCTTGAAGTAGTCGTAGACGGCAACTACTATGGACCTGGCCTCGGGCATGGCATTCCGCGGGTCGGCGGCCCGCAGCAACCGCTGGTTGTCTCCCATGGCCCACTCGTAATGCTGGAGGCGGCTGGAAAGCTCCCGTTCGTAGAGGGGGAAACCCTCGGCGGAGGTGAACCCCACCCGGTCGTAGCCGAGACCAAGCGCATATTCCCTGATATCAGAACTGACCGAGATAGCAAACCTTCCTTTCGTACATGGCCGAGGGGGCCACCCCAAGGTTAGCACAGACTTGCTTTAGCTTCCAGGTTGGGGAGGAGAATTGACAGGGGAGAAGCCCTAAGAGCGGGGTACCCCGGAAAGGTTCAATCAGTGGCAGCCATCCACCCGGATAGGAACTGACTCCCCAGGCGCTCACTCCCGGAGGGGCTTAGGCTCCCCTCACCGTTCCAGGAAGTCCTTGAAGCTCTCTTCCGCGGGTGCGGTGGGTTGGAGGTCAGTGTGCACGGCCTCCATTTCTTGGAGGAACATCTGCTCCCAGGTGAGTCCTACATTCTGCTGGACCAGACGCTTTATGCCCCGCAACATCCGCTGGTCGTTTTGGCTGATGAGGCGGCCCATTTCCACCGCCTCCTCCAGCACGCTGTCTGCTGGCACCAGCCGGTTCAGGAGCCCTATGCGGTACGCTTCCTCCGGCTCCACCACGCGGGCGGTGGTCAGCAGTTCCATAGCCATAGGCATACCGACGATGAGGGGTAGCGTCCAGGTGGAGTTCACCCGGCCGTACTGGGCAGCCAGGAACCGGAAGCGCGAGTTTTCACAGCCCACTCGCATGTCCACAGTGGTGGCCAGCAGGGCACCGCCTCCATAGGCCAGCCCGTTGATAGCGCCTATGGTCGGCTTGGGACAAGTAGCTAAATGCCAGGCGTATTGGTATCGCGCAGCCTGCAACTGCGACATCTCCTCAGAGGAGGTGCCTGCCATCTCATGGATGTCCGCGCCCGCGGAGAAGGCCTTGTCTCCCGCCCCTGTAATGACAATGGCCGCAATGCTGTCATCGGCCTCCGCCTCGCTGATGGCCTGGTCGAACTCTCGTCTCAGTTGGGTACTC
>JAZGBK010000315.1:0-2300 GCA_036476365.1 Dehalococcoidia bacterium | reverse complement strand
CCCGGAGGAGACCTGCCTGGCGGTGGTGGGCACACGCCACCCCACCATCTACGGCCGCCAGGTAACGGAGGAGTTGGTGACCGATCTGGTGGCCAACGGGGTAACCATAGTCAGCGGCCTGGCGCGGGGCATCGATTCCCTGGCCCACCGGGCCGCCCTCTCCCACGGCGGCCGCACCATCGCCGTCTTCGCCTGCGGGCTGGACCGGGTGTACCCCGCCGAGCACGCCGGGCTGGCCCGGGAGGTTATGGCCCAGGGTGCCCTGCTCAGCGATTACCCCCCGGGCACCCCGCCCCGGGCCGATTTCTTTCCCCGGCGCAACCGCATCCTCAGTGGTCTCAGCCTGGGGGTGGTGGTGGTGGAGGCCGGCCAGTCCTCCGGTGCCCTCATCACCGCCCGCTGGGCACTGGAGCAGAACCGGGAGGTGTTTGCCGTGCCCGGCAGCGTGCTCTCCCCGGCCAGCCGGGGCACTAACCGGCTTATCCAGGAGGGGGCCAAGCTGGTAGCATCCCATACCGACATCCTGGAGGAGTTGAATTTGATGGTGAGCGCCCCGCAGATGGAGTTCAAGGAGATGGCGGCGCTTACCGAGGCCGAGACCGCCCTCATGCACCAGCTCTCCGCCGAGCCTCGCCATATCGACCTGGTATGCCGCCTCTCGGGGCTGCCCACCCCCGTGGTGAGCAGCACCCTGGCCATGCTGGAGCTAAAAGGGCTGGCGCGCCAGGTGGGCCCCATGAACTATGTGGCCGCCCGGGAGGCCCGGGAAGAATACCGCGTAGGGGTGCAGTAGCATGGCGGACCGCCTGGTAATCGTGGAGTCTCCGGCCAAGGCCCGCACCCTGGGCCGCTTTCTGGGCCGGGGGTACTCCATCCTGGCCTCCATGGGACATGTGCGGGACCTGCCTCGGAAGACCATGGGCCTAGATATCAGCGCAGGGTTCGTCCCCCAGTACCAGGTTATTAAGGGCAAGGCCAAGGCTATACAGAGCATCAAACAGGCTGCCAAGAAGGCGCAGGAGGTCTACCTGGCCACCGACCCCGATAGGGAAGGGGAGGCCATCGCCTGGCACCTTGTTGAAGTGGCCGGCCTGGACAAGGGCCAGACCCCCCAGCGGGTGGTGTTTCACGAGATAACCCCGGAGGCGGTGAAGGAGTCCTTCCGACATCCCCGCCCCCTGGATATGAACCTGGTGCAGGCCCAGCAGGCCCGGCGCATCCTGGATCGGCTGGTGGGCTACAGGCTCAGCCCCCTGCTGTGGCGCAAGGTGGGCGGCAGGCTCTCCGCAGGACGGGTGCAATCGGCCGCCCTGCGCCTGGTAGTGGACCGGGAGCGGGAGATTGAGGCCTTCGTCTCCCAGGAGTACTGGACTATTGATGTAGAGTTCCTCAAGGGGCGGGCCGGGTTCCGTGCCCGCTTGGTGGGCCTGAAGAGCTCCAGGGGAGGGAAGGGCACCCCCGCGAGCCTCTCCACACAGGCGGAGGCGGGGACAGTAGCGCGGGAGCTGGAGGCTGCCCGCTTCACCGTGGACGGGGTGCAGGACAAGGAGGCTAAGAGGGGGCCGGCGGCCCCCTTCATTACCAGCACCCTGCAGCAGGAGGCCTACCGCAAGCTGGGCTTCGCCGCCGAGTACACCATGAGGCTGGCCCAGCAGCTTTATGAAGGGATAGAGTTGGGCGCTGAGGGCGCTGTGGGCCTTATCACCTACATGCGCACCGACTCTACCCGGGTGGCGGCATCCGCCGTGGCCGAAGCCCGGGAGTACATCGGCCTCAAGTTCGGTAAGGAGTATATACCCGCCAAGCCGCACAGCTTCACCCGGAAGGTGAAGGGTGCCCAGGAGGCCCACGAGGCCATCCGCCCCACCCGCATCGCCCGGGAGCCGGACACCCTCAGGCCCAGCCTCAGCCGGGACCAGCTCCGTCTCTACGAGCTTATCTGGAAGCGCATGGTGGCCAGCCAGATGGCCCACGCCCTCTACCACACGGCCACCGCCGATATCACCGCTGCCAACGGCCACTCTTACCTGCTGCGGGCCTTCGGCTCCGTCCTGCGCTTCCCCGGTTTCACCATCCTTTATATGGAGAGCCGGGATGATGAGGAGGAGGAGACCCGTGCCCCATTGCCTCCCCTTAAGGCAGGAGAGGCCCTCCAGCAGCGGGGTGTGTTCCCGGGCCAGCACTTCACCCAGCCTCCGCCCCGCTACACCGAGGCCAGTATTCTCCGGGCACTGGAGGAGCGGGGTATCGGCCGTCCCAGCTCCAACGCTCCCATTGTCTCCACTCACAACGAGCGGGGC
>JAZGBK010000314.1:0-7036 GCA_036476365.1 Dehalococcoidia bacterium | reverse complement strand
GGCCCAAAAGCGACAACACCGGGACGGCCACAGGCTATCTGAATTGACAGGCCGGGGGGGCTTCTTTAGAATCACTGTAGTGTTCCAACGCAGTGTCCTCCCCAACGGCCTGAGGGTCATCACCAGCCCCATGCCTCATACCCGCTCGGTGTGCCTGTCCATCTTCATCGGGGCCGGCTCCCGCTTCGAGTCCGAGTCCGAAGCCGGTACCTGCCACTTCATCGAGCACCTGTGCTTCAAGGGCACCCAACGGCGGGCCACCTCCAAGGAGATATCGGAGGCCATTGAAGGGGTGGGGGGTGTCCTCAACGGCGGCACCGATAAGGAGCTTACCGTTTACTGGTGTAAGGTGGCCCGGCCCCACTTCGCCACCGCCCTGGATGTGCTATCGGATATGGTGCTCCACTCCAAGTTTGAGCCTGCCGAGGTGGAGAAAGAGCGTGGGGTCATCATAGAAGAGATAAACATGACCCAGGATAACCCCGGACAACTGGTGAACCTGCTCATTGACGGGGTGATGTGGCCCGGCCAGCCCCTGGGCCGGGATGTGGCCGGCACCAAAGAGTCGGTGGGCGCCCTCACTCAGGAGGGCCTGTTGGGGTTCCAGTCCCGCCACTACCTGCCGGGGAGCGCCGTGGTCAGCGTGGCCGGGGATATAAAGCACGAGGAGGTGGTGGCCAGCATCGCCGGGGCCTTCGCCTCCTGGGAGGGCGGCCGGCCTGAGCCCTGGGCCGCCGCCGATGACCGCCAGACCGCCCCCCGGCTGCTGGTGGATACCCGCTCCACGGAGCAGGCCCACCTGTGCCTGGCCCTGCGGGGCCTCTCCAGCCTCCACCCCCAGCGCTATGCTCTGGGCCTTCTCAACGCCGTCCTGGGGGATGGCATGAGTAGCCGCCTGTTCCTCAACATCCGGGAGAAGCGGGGACTGGCCTACGATATCCACAGCTACACCACGCAGTTGCATGACTCGGGCTCCTGGGTGGTCTATGCCGGGGTGGACACCGGCCACCTCCGCGCCGCCGTGGAGGCCGTCCTGGAGGAACTGGCCCGGCTCAGGGAGGAGATACCCGAAGTGGAGGTGACCCGGGCACGGGAGTACATTAAGGGCCGTCTCCTGCTGCGCATGGAGGACACCCGCAGCGTGGCCACCTATCTGGGCGCCCAGGAGCTCCTGGCTGACCGCGTCCTCACCGTGGACGAAGTGGTGGCTATACTGGATGCCATCACCCCCCAGCAGCTCCAGGAGGTAGCCCGCAGCCTCATCACCGCCGACAAGCTGGACCTGGCAGTGGTGGGCCCCGTCTCCGATGCTGACTTAGAGGGGCTGTTGAAGCTATAGGGAGGAGGCAACATGGCCGCCAAGCAGGTTATCACCCCGGCCCACTTCCCCTGGGCGGACATCAGCCGCTATACCTTTTCCCTGGGTGTGGAGAAGGCGGGGCTGGTGTTCCTCTCCGGCAACAGCGCCGGCACCCACGACCCGGCCACCGGGCAGGTGGTGTGCCAGGGGGATGTGGCCGCCCAGGCCCGCACCGCCTACCAGAAGATGAGGGCGGTGCTGGAGGCCGCCGGGCTGGGACCGGAGCATGTGGTAAAGACGGTGGACTACATCACCCCCGGCGGCGTGGAGGGCTACCGGGAGACGGGGGCGGTGCGCCAGGAGTTCTTTCAGGGGCAGGGGGGGCAGTGGCCGGCGGCCACCGGCATCGTGGTGGAGCGGCTGCTGCGCCCCGATGCCCTGATTGAGATTGAGGCGGTAGCGGTGCGGGGGGCCATAAGGGAGGCCATCAACCCCGGCTGGGACTACTACTCCCGCTATACCTTCGCCCCCGGCGTGCGGGCCGGGGGCTACCTGTGGACCTCCGGCTTCACCGGCAGCCAGCTGGATGCCGCTTCGGGGCAGGTGGTCTATCCCCGGGGGGTGGCCGCCCAGACCCGGGTGGCCTACGAGCAGATAGGACAGGTGCTCCGGGCTGGGGGCGCTTCCCCCGCCGACGCCATCAAGACGGTGGACTACATCGCCCCCGGCGGCCTGGAGGGCTACCGGGACACCGCCGGGGTGCGCCGGGACTTCTTCGGCACCAGCTACCCCGCCAGCACCGGCATCATCATGAACCGGCTGCTGTTCCCACAGGCGATGGTGGAGATTGATGCGGTGGCCGCCCTGGAGGGGGAGCGCCGGGAGGTGATGGTGCCCGAGTGGCAGGACCGCTACGGCCGCCTCACCTACCGCCCCGGGGTGCGCCAGGGCAGGCTCCTCTTCGTCTCCGGCATGGCCGGGGGCGACCCTGCTACCGGCCAGGCGTCGCCGGATCTGAAGGCCCAGGCCCGCACCGCCCTCACCAAGATAGCCCGGGTGCTGGAGGCGGCCGGGGGCAGCCTGCGGGATGTGGTGAAGACGGTGGACTATATTACCCCCGCCGCCCTGGCGGACTACCGGGCCACCGCTCAGCTCCGGCGGGAGCTGCTGGGGCCGGACTTCCCCGCCGCCACCGGCGTGGTGGTCAACCGCTTGCTCCACCCCGAGTACCTCATTGAGATAGACGCCATCGCCGTGCTGGATTAGGAGGGCCATGGCCGAGCCACAGCTACCACCCGAGGTAACCGCCCTGATGGGGAGGGAGTCCACCTTCACCGCCCCCGATGGGATAGGCCGCTCCGGTATCCGCAAGTTCGCCATGGCCGTGGGCGATATGAACCCCCTGTACCTGGACGAGGGGTTCGCCGCCGCCACCCGCTTCGGTGGCATCATCGCCCCCCCCACCCTGGTGTGCGAGACCTGCCAGTACCTCACCGGTGATGTGAATGAGGACGGCGGCTTCGCCCAGGCCACCATGGTCAACCCCGGCGGCCGGCTCCGCCGCGGGGGCAACGACTACCGGTTCTTCCAGCCGCTGCGCCCCGATGACATAATCACCGCTACCTGGAAGGTGGCGGAGGCCCACTGGAAGGAGGGGCGGAGCGGGCGGCTGCTCTTCGTCATCACCGAGATTAGCTATACCAACCAGCGCCGGGAGCCGCTGGCCACCAACCGGGAGACCCTCATCTTTCAGTTCCCGCCATGAATTTCACCTTCACCCCGGAGCAGGACGCCTTTCGCCGGGAGCTGTGCCAGCTCTTGGCCCGGGAGCTCTCACCCCGGAACCGGGCGGACCACGCCGACCCCCGGGAGTTCAGCGGCCTCACCCCCCAGTTCGCCAACTCGGTGCGCCGCAGGCTGGGGGAGGCCGGCTTCATCGGCCAGTCCATCCCTAAAGAGTACGGCGGCGGCGGCCGGGAGCTTATGTACGACTGCATCTTCGCCGATGAGGTGGAGTATCACGGCCTGCTCACCGCCGAGGGCACCATAACCCACCTGCCTCACGCCCTACTGGCCTTCGGCACCCCGGAGCAGAAGCAACACTTCCTGCCCGCCGTGTGCCGGGGGGAGCTGCGCTTCTTTCTGGGCTACAGCGAGCCCGAGGCCGGCTCTGACCTGGCGGCCCTCCAGGCCAGGGCGGAGCCCCGCGGGGAGGGCTTCCGCCTCAGCGGGCACAAGCTCTACGCCAGCGATGCCCACCTGGCCGACTACGGCTGGGTGGCCGCCCGCACCGGCCGGGGCCCCCGCCGCCACCACGGCATCTCCCTGTTCATCGTGGACATGAAGAGCCCCGGCGTCTCCATAACCTCCCACCACACTATAGCCGGCTGGCACCACCCCGCCGTCTTCTTTGAGGATGTGGAGGTGCCCGCCGGTGCCCTGGTGGGGGAGCTGGACGGGGGCTGGGGACACATCATGTATGCCCTGGACTACGAGCGGCTCTTCCTGGCCAGCCCCGGTGCCGTCAGCCGCAGCCTCCACCGCCTGCTGAAGTACTGCCGGGAAGGGGCCAGCCCCCGGATGGCCGACCCGGTGGTGGGCCACCGCCTAGCCGACCTGGCGGTGGAGGTGGAGGGGACGCGCCTGCTCTACTACTGGGCGGCTTCCTGCTGTGCCCGGGGGGAGCACCCCCTGCCCCAGGCCTCCCTGGCCCTGCTGGTGAAGCGGGAGACGGCACGGCACCTGGACCTGGCGGCGGTGGAGATTCTGGGCCCCTATGCCCAGCTCCGCACCGGCTCCCCCTGGGCACCCCTGGAGGGGGAGGCGGAGCGGGACTACCGGGAGGACCTCTACTTCCACTTCGCCGCCGGGGGCTTTGACATCACCCGCAATGTGGTAGCCGCCCGGGGGCTGGGGCTGCCCCGGACAGGTTGAGATGGATATAGTCCTCACCCCCACTCAGGAGATGCTGAAGTCCTCGGCCCGGGACTTCCTGGGGAAGGAGTGCCCCCCCTCCCTGGTGCGGGCCGCCGAGGCAGACCCCCGGGGCTACCCGCCGGAGCTGTGGGCCAAGATAGCCGCCCTGGGCTGGCTGGGGCTGCTGGTGCCGGAAGAGCACGGCGGCGGCGGGGCCACCCTGCTGGAGGCGGTGCTGCTCATGGAGGAGGCGGGGCGGGCCGCCCTCCCCGGCCCCCTGCTCCCGGTGCTGTTTTCTGCTCTCCTAATCCAGGAGGTCGGCAGCGCCGACATGCAGCACAGGCTGCTGCCGCCCCTGGCCCGCGGCGAGCTCACCGTGTCCCCGGCCCTCATGGAGCCGGAGGAGGCCGCCGCCAGGGCCGAGCACCACGGAGCCGGCTACCGGCTGTGGGGCACCAAGCTCTTCGTCCCCTGCGCCGATACCGCCGGGTACCTGATAGTCCCCGCCACTGCCCCCCAGGGGGACGGCCTCTTCCTGGTGGGCACTAGCACCTCGGGCCTGGGCCTCACCCCCCTCCTCACCACCGCTGGCGACCACCAGTTTGAGGTACGGCTGGAGGGGGCCGCCGCCGAGCCCCTGGGCGGGGGAGAGGCGGTGGGCCGGGCGGTGGATGGGGGCACGGTGCTCCACTGCGCCCACACTGTGGGCAGTATGCAGGCCGCCCTGGAGCTCTCCGTGGACTACACCCGGCAGCGCTCCCAGTTCGGTCGGCCCATCGGCAGCTTCCAGGCGGTGCACCACCATCTGGTAGATATGTACCGGGACCTCCAGGTGGCCCGCCTCCTCACCTATCAGGCTGCCTGGCGCTGGGCCGCTGGGCTGGAGGCGGTGCGGGAGGTATCCCTGGCCCGGGTAAAGGTCAGCGCCGTGGCCCCACTGGTCACCTCCCTGGCCCACCAGGTCCACGGTGGGGTGGGCTTCTATACCGAATACCCTCTGGAGCTCCACTACCGGCGGGCACTGGCCGGGGCGGTGGCCCTGGGCGGTGCCCCCGGACACCGGGAGCGGCTGGCCCGCTATCTGGCAGAAATGGGGGAGGAGCATTGAATACGCAGCCGCTGCGCTTTGAGGATGTGGAGGTGGGCCAGGAGCTGCCGCCCCTGCGCAAGGAGATTGACCGGGTACACATGATGATGTACGGGGCGGCCACCTGGGACTTCATCCGCCTGCACTACGATGACAGCTATGTGCAGGAGCGGGGCTTCCCCGCCCCCGTGGTGGACGGCCAGATGTTCGGCGCCTTCCTGGCCCAGCTGGTGATGGACTGGGCCGGCCCCGGGGCCTTCCTCAAAGCCCTCTCCTTTGACAACCGGGTGGCTGCCTTCCCCGGCGACACCCTCACCTGCCGGGGCACAGTGGCCACCCGGTACCGCTCCGGGGCGGAGCACCTGGTGGAGTGCCGGCTGTGGGTGGAGAACCAGCGGGGGGAGCGGGTGGTGGACCAGGCCTCGGCCACCGTCTCCCTGCCGTCACGGGGAGATTAGTCCCTCCCCTCCTACCCTGTGGTGCCCCGCCTGCCCGGCGGGCCAGCCTACGCCGCCTTTAGTGACCTCATTCACTAATGTTTGACACCTGCTGCCCCTACGGGGCATAATGGCTTAGCACTGGCTGCGGAGGCATAGCATGGCATCGGTGTTAGACAGGCTCACCCCCATCATCCAGGACCCCTACTCCCCGGCCCGCCAGGCCAAGGCCCAGGGCAGGCCGGTGGTGGCCGTAAGCCCCATGCACTTCCCCGAGGAGCTGGTTCACGCCTCCGGGGCGCTGCCGGTGGTGCTCCAGGAGAGCAACGAGCCGGTTACCGAGGGCTTCGGCCACATCTACCCCTTCTACTGCGGCTTCTCCCGCAGCAATGTGGACTGGGCGGTCAAGGGCCGGCTGGGGCTGTTTGACGCCGTGGTCATCTCCGATGTCTGCCTCCAGCTACGCCACATGGGCCACATCATGCGCCGCAACATGCCCCAAACGCCCTTCCTGTACATCCAGTGGCCCCTGGAGGCCAGCACCGGCCGCTGGCTGTCCTTCTCCGTGGGGCAGCTGGGCCGTATGCGCTCCCGCCTGGAGCAGATAGTGGGCCGCCCCATTACTGACGACGCCCTCCACCAGAGCATCGCCCTCTACAACCGCCACCGCAGCCTGCTGCAGCGGGTGTATGAGCTCCGGCAGCAGAAGACGGGGGTGCTGAGGGCCAAGGACATGGTCAACCTGGTCCTGGCCGGCATGGTGATGCCCAAGGAGGAGCACATCGGCCTCCTGGAGGAGCTTATCCCCGAGCTGGAGAAGAGGGAGCCCTCCGGCGATGGCCGGGTGAAGCTGTTCGCCTCCGGCCACCTGTGCCAGGCGGTCAAGACCGATATCCTGGACATGATGGAGGACCTGGGCGGGGTGGTGGTGGGGGACGACCTGTACACCGGCTACCGCTACTTCGCCACCCAGATGCCCACGGGGGTGCCGCCCCTGGAGGCCATGGCCCGCCACTACCTGGAGATGGCCCTGCCCTGCCCCACCCGCTACGACCCCAACCAGGAGTGGGGCCACTATGTGGCCCAGGCGGTACCTAAGGCGGGGGCCAGGGGCCTGGTGACGATGGTGGTCAAGTTCTGCGAGCCCCACATGATTTACTACCCCTTCCTCAGGGATGTGCTCAACGGGGCCGGGGTGCCCCACCTGATGATAGAGACGGAGCACGAGGTGGTCTCCCTGGAGGGCACGCGCACCCGGCTCCAGGCCTTCATAGAAGTGCTGTCAGCTTAGGGGGA
>JAZGBK010000313.1:0-2721 GCA_036476365.1 Dehalococcoidia bacterium | reverse complement strand
GTGGCCATCATGCCCTTTCTGGGCCGCCAGATCACCAATGTGCAGGTGCTCCAGCTATCCAGTTTTGGTCTGCTAATCGTGGTGGGCGTGGTGCTGGACACCATGAAGCAGATGGAGGCCCAGCTACTTATGCGCCGCTATGAGGGGTTCATCCGATGAACCTGGTGCTGCTGGGACCTCCCGGCTCAGGTAAAGGCACACAGGCCGAGTTCCTGGTGCAGCGGCTGGGGCTGGCCCACCTGGCCTCCGGCGACCTGCAGCGCCGGGCGGTGGAGGCGGGCACCGAGCTGGGAAGGAAGGCCGAGTCCTATATGAAGCAGGGGGTGCTGGTGCCCGATGAGGTGGTAATCGGCCTCATCCTGGAAGCCCTGGAGGGCAAAAGCGGCTTTATTGTGGACGGCTTCCCCCGCACACTGGAGCAGGCCCAGGCCCTGGAGGCCGCCCTGGCCCAGCGGGGCCAGGCCATTGACAGGGTGATTTACATAAACGTGCCGGAGGAAGAGCTGGTGCGGCGTCTCTCCGGACGCTGGACATGCCGCCGGTGCCAGGCGCCCTATAACTTGGATACTTCCCCTCCCAGGCAGGAGGGCAGATGTGACCGCTGCGGGGGTGAGCTATATCAGCGACCCGATGACCAGCCGCAGACGGTGCGGAAACGGTTAGAGGTGTACACTGCGCAGACCGCACCTTTGGTTGACCATTATCGCCGGTGCGGCAATCTGGCCGAGGTGGATGGCATGGGTGGGGTGGACGGGGTAACCCGGTCGGTGCTGAAGGCTGTGGGGGGGGAGGGGGTAGCACCACGGTGATGGG
Source organism: Dehalococcoidia bacterium (assembly GCA_036476365.1). Lineage (GTDB taxonomy): Bacteria > Chloroflexota > Dehalococcoidia > JACVQG01 > JAHKAY01 > JASLQE01. The sequence goes on along the minus strand of JAZGBK010000313.1, from coordinate 1,908 downwards.
AATAGTCATCAAGTCGGCGGCGGAGGTAGAACTGATGCGTAAGGCAGGTAGGGCTCTGGCCCTCATTCTGGAGCGGCTGATGCGGGAGATACAGCCCGGCATGACTACTGCTGAGCTGGACGATATTACCGTTCAGGAGGTCCAGCGCCATGGGGTGAAGCCGTCCTTCAAGGGGTACCACGGATATCCCGCCAACCTGTGCGTCTCTATAAACGATGAGGTGGTCCACGGTATCCCCGGAGAGCGGCAGCTTCAGGAGGGGGACATCGTCTCCCTGGACTTTGGAGTAATCCGGGAGGGCTTACAGGCAGATGCGGCTGTGACGGTAGGGGTGGGGGAGATAAGCCCCGAGGCCCAGAGGTTGCTGGAGGCTACCCGGGGGTCCCTGCTGGCTGGCATAGAGCAGTGCCGCCCCGGTGCCCACCTGGGGGATATCTCCGCTGCCATTCAGGAGCACGTGGAGTCCCGGGGCTTCGCCGTGGTGCGGGAGTACAGCGGCCACGGGGTGGGCCGGGAGCTCCACGAAGAACCTCAGGTGCCCAACTTCGGCTCTCCGGGCAGCGGGCCCCGGCTGCGGCAGGGGATGACCCTGGCCCTGGAGCCCATGGTCAATGCCGGTGGCTGGCTCACCAGACTGGACTCCAACCAGTGGACTGTACTCACCGCCGATGGCAGCCTCTCCGCCCACTTCGAGCACACCGTAGTCATCACCGGCGAGGGTGCCGAAGTGCTTACGGATTTGGTAAGATAGTTAGATATGGCTAAAAAAGAGTCTATAGAGGTTGAAGGTACGGTGAATGAGTGTCTGCCCAACGCCGTGTTCCGGGTGGAGTTGCCCAACGGGCACCTGGTGCTGGCCCACATCTCGGGGAAGATGAGGCAGCACTTCATCCGCATCCTCCCCGGCGACAGGGTGCTGGCCGAGCTCTCCCCGTACGACCTGACCCGAGGGCGAATTACTTATCGGTTCAAGTAGGGCCAGTAGGGATTGAAGGCATGAAAGTAAGCTCATCGGTAAAGAAGAGGTGCGAGCGGTGCAAAATCATCCGCCGCCACGGGGTTATCCGAGTTATCTGCTCCAACCCCAAGCACAAGCAGAGACAGGGATAGAAAGGGAGGAGTCATGGCCCGTATTGCAGGTGTGGATATTCCCCGGGATAGGGCGGTGTGGGTGTCCCTTCAATACATCTACGGCGTAGGAAAGAAAAGCGTGCACACTGTCCTGTCCCAGGCCGGGGTTGCCGCTGAGACCAAGGTGAGAGACCTTACCGAGGAAGAGGTCAGCCGCATCCGGGAGGTCATAGACCGTAGCCTGCGTGTGGAGGGCGAGCTGCGCCGGGAAGTGAACATGAACATCCGCCGTCTGGTGGAGATAAGCGCACTGCGGGGGGTGAGGCACCACCGGGGACTGCCGGTCCGGGGCCAGCGCACCCGTACCAACGCCCGTACCAAGCGAGGTGTCAGGCGTACCGTGGCTGGCAGGGGCCACAAGCGCGGTGTGGGCCGCAAGTAAGGAGTTAGCATGGCTACCAGGAAACGCACAACCGCCCGCCGCCGTGAGAAGAAGGTGGTGCCCGTGGGCAGGGCCTATATTCAGGCCACCTTTAACAATACCATCATTACCCTCACCGATCCCCAGGGCAATGTGATAGCCCAGGCCACTGCCGGCACCGCCGGCTTCAAGGGCACCCGCAAGGGTACCCCGTATGCAGCCCAGATGGCGGCCGATAAGGTGGCGCGTCGGGGGGCTGAAATGGGTCTGGGACGGGTGGATGTATATGTGAAGGGCCCCGGCCCGGGGCGGGAGACTGCTATCCGCTCCCTCCAGGCAGCGGGGTTGAACATAGCCAGCATTCGGGATGTCACTCCCATTCCCCACGATGGCTGCCGTCCCCACAAAAAGAGGAA
>JAZGBK010000312.1:0-3188 GCA_036476365.1 Dehalococcoidia bacterium | reverse complement strand
CCCATACACCTCCGCTGGAGGAGCTGGCCGACGGCAAGCGCAACATCCTGTTCGTGGGCCGGCTGGAGAAGCGCAAGGGACTGGACTATCTGATGGAGGCCTACCGCCATCTCAAGCGGCACTCCCCGGACCTGCGACTGGTGGTGGTGGGGCCCTGGAGCCGGCTGGGGACGGATTACCGGGCCTTGGCCCAGGGGCTGGAGGATGTGGTCTTCTGTAACTCCGTCCCCTTTGACATGCTCCCCCGCTACTACGCCAGCGCCCATGTGCTATGCGCCCCGGCAACCGGAGAGGAGAGCTTCGGCATGGTGCTGCTGGAAGGCATGGCCAGCGGCAAACCGGTGGTGGCCTCAAACATAGACGGCTTCTCTCAGGTGATGACCCACGGCCAGGAAGGGCTGCTGGTACCTCCCCGGGACCAGAACGCCCTTGCCGAGGCCCTGGCCTGGGTGCTGGCCAACCCCGCCCTTGCCCGGGAGATGGGGGAGCGGGGCCGGCAGCGGGCCCTGGGGTACGACTGGATGAACATCGCCCAGCAGGTGGACCGGCTCTACCAGCGACTGCTGCAGTGAACCTGGCCCGGCTGAGACGGCGCCTGGTGACACCCCTTGCCGATGCGGCCTCCCGGCCCCTGGCCCGCATCGGGCTGGGTGCCAATACGGCTACTGGGCTGGGCCTGCTGGCCTCCCTGGGGGTGGGCCTGCTGACATATTTGGGCCAGCTGCTGGCGGCAGGGCTGCTGCTGCTGCTGGCAGGGGCCTTTGACCTGGTGGACGGCGCCCTGGCCCGGCGGCGCGGCCAGCCCACCCGCCTGGGTGCCCTGCTGGACTCCACCCTGGACCGCGTGGGGGAAGCCGCCGTGTTCTTCGGCATCCTCCTCTTCCTGCTGGGGAACGCCGATAATATAGGGGCCTCCCTCGCCCTGAGCGCCCTGGCCGCCTCCTCCCTGGTGAGCTACATCAAGGCCCGGGGCGAGGGGCTGGGGCTGGAGTGCCCGGTGGGGCTGTTCACCCGGCCGGAGCGGGTCATCGTCCTCGTCGTGGGCCTGCTCCTGGGCCAGCTAACGGCGGCCCTGGGCGTCATCACTATACTGTCCCTGGTCACCGCCGCCCAGCGCTTCCTGTACCTCAGACGAGCAGACCGGGGTTGAGGCATTAGGGCATCTGGGGGGCCACGCCCCCCAGATAATAATCCGCGGGAGGGTGGGTGGGAATGAAAAGGCTTGCTGAGCTACCTCTGGTTCAAGCCTTTGACGCATCGCCCCGAATATGGCAGACTATTGGCCCATCGGGTCCGGGAGAAAGGCGTATTGTGCCAGCGATAGCCGTTGTCGGCGCCCAGTGGGGGGGTGAGGGGGAAGTATTGGCTCTTGCGAGGTCCAGGCGCTCGGACGGGGCTACGGAGAGAAGGATTTGGGTGTAGAGCTGCCTTGGGCAATGACGTTCTGGGCGGTCCATGGTGCTCTGAGTGGGGTTGACAGCCAAGCGTCATGGGTGTACATGGGGGCTGAGGGTAGTGACGGATGAGAATTGCCCCGTCGCCATTTGAAATGGGAGATTCCAGTGAAATATCTCCCCGGCGGTGTAGGCAGCCCGGTGCGCGCCTTCGGGGCAGTGTGCGGAGGGCCCCTGTTCATGGAGAGAGAGGCCGGGGCTCGCGAATCTACGACGCCGACGGCAACGAGTATCTGGACTACGTGCTCTCCTGGGGACCGCCTATCCTGGGCCACGCCCACGCCCGGGTGGTGGCGTCTCTCCGGGCCGCTGCGGCCCGACGTACCAGCTTCGGTGCCCCTACCGAGTTGGAAACCATGCTGGCCAGGCTCATCACCTCGGCCCTGCCCTCGATAGAACTTATCAGTTATAACGGAGGAAAAGATTATGTGGAAAGGAAATAGACATGTAGGGATGCGAGGTGGTACCCCTGCGGAGTTAAATGTGACACCGGAGATTGACTTAAAAGAATACATTACCGATATTCATGATTATCCGAAAAAGGGAGTTATTTTCCGCGATATAACCCCACTACTTCTGCATCCTGACATGCTTAGATATGCTATTGATTTGATGACAAGGGTAGACCAACATAAGGATATTGAGCTCGTTGTAGCTCTTGAAGCACGTGGGTTTCTGTTCGGCCCTGCTATCGCCATAAAACTAGGTGCGGGCTTTGTGCCTATCAGGAAAGCAGGTAAGCTACCACGCGAGACGTTACGAGCACATGCCGAATTAGAGTATGGATTGGTAGAAATCGAGCTGCATCAGGACGCCATCCTTAAGGGACAAAAAACTCTCCTCGTCGATGATGTTCTTGCAACAGGTGGCACAGCTAAGGCAGCTATAGAGCTTATCAGGAATCTAGGAGGAGAGGTTACCGGAGCTCAGTTTCTTATCGAGCTTGACTCCTTGAATGGACGGAAGAAGCTCGATATTCCTGTGCATTCGGTTATTCATTATTGACAAAGGACATTAGACACAGACGGTGGTAAAAGGTGTACGACAAACATAATATAGCGAATCCCAACTTCAAACGTGCGACAGTTGAGAATGCTCCCATGTCATTCCTCCTATTCTCAACGTTCACGCGCCAGATATGTTGGTCATATCTATCACTCCCATCGGGCTCTCTACAGTCAGGGTCGTGATGACAATCGATTGACTCTGGCACAAGATGCCTCGAGTAATCCGCCTATATAGCTATTCTGCTCTGTCCAGTCACCGCGGCCAACCGCACCTGGCCACGCCTTTGACGCATAGCCCCGAATATGGCATACTACTGGCGCACCAGGTTCGGGAGAAAGGCGTAACGTGCCAGCGATAGTCGTTATCGGCGCCCAGTGGGGTGACGAGGGGAAGGGGAAGGTCGTGGACTTCCTGGCCGCCAGGGCCAGGATGGTGGTCCGTTATTCAGGTGGCAACAACGCCGGCCACACTGTCATCAACCAGCACGGCGAGTTCCGCCTGCACCTGGTGCCTGTAGGCATCTTCCATCCCCAGGTGAGCTGCATCATCGCCAACGGGGTGGTGGTGGACCCGGGGGCGCTTCTGGAGGAGCTGGATGAGGTGCGCCGGGCGGGGGTGGACACCGGCCATCTCTACATAAGCGACCGGGCCAACCTTGTCATGCCCTACCACCGGCTGCTGGACGGGCTGGAGGAGGAGTCACGGGGCAAGGGCTCGCTGGGCACC
>JAZGBK010000311.1:0-2936 GCA_036476365.1 Dehalococcoidia bacterium | reverse complement strand
TGCCGCCACCCTATCTCGGGGTGGCTGCCCTCCCGGCCACGGTGGACCACCGTCACCCTTACCTTGCTGCCTTCCTCCAGAAGCCGGGCCACCTGATGGGCCTTGGCCTCTACATCATGGTCCTTTATCCGGGGCCGGAACCGCACTTCCCTCAGCACATTGCTGCGCTGGTGCTTTTTGGCCTCCCGCTCCTTCTTGGTCTGCTCGTACTTGAAGCGGCCATAGTCCAGCAAGCGGCACACCGGTGGTCTTGAGTTGGGAGCCACCAACACCAGGTCCAGGCCCGCCTGCTGCGCCACCTCCAAGGCCTGGCGCAGGGGCATTACGCCCCGCTGCACCCCACCGGCATCGATAACCAGCACCTCCGCAGCCCGGATAGCGGCATTTACTGGCAGCTCTTTTACTATGTACGCCTCCCCGCTTTCCTAACAGATAGAGAATATAGCATACCGTTACCGGGAAGTCAATTCAGCTTGTTGCGAAATGCAGCCCCGACTGCGGGTGGGGCAGCCATAAGTAGCCAAGGCTGCGGCAAAGGGGTAGAATCTCTCCGGACAAATGGCGAGGAGGGATTCAATGGTGCACATAGTAGTGCTCGTAGCCACCGTGGTGCTGCCTTTCATCTTGGCCATTCTCGGGGTAATCAGTCTCGACCCAAGCAGACCACGTTTTTTCGCCGTTTGCCCCTGCTGAACTTCTATACAAACGCAATGCAGGCCATAGAGAAACTTGAAGGCTTGGACGCAGGAGTAAGCAGTAGGGGCAACCGAGTCGGGGTGGTAAGCAAGGGTGATGTGGGCTTCAAAGAACTGGGTAAGATTCTTCGAGAAAACAGGATGTTCAAAAGGGGGTTTGATGAGGTCGCTGTTGATAAGGTCATATTGGAAGAAGAGCATGCACGAGGGGGTTTTCTCAACGGACCTCCGGACAAGGGTGGGAAGCCTCTTACGGCCACATTAATACGGACTCTCAGATTGGCAAAAGGGGAAGAGGTTGTGACTGTTCAAGAGGAGCGGTTTGACCCTACCAGAATAACAAGGGATTTGGCAGATCGCCTTCAAATAATGGTTCGCAGGACATTGGCGCATGCGATGTTGGCTGTAATAGCACTGTGGTTACTGCTCAACGTATATTTGCAGGTCTTTGTCTATGGATGATGTATTTTGCTTTCGTGGCTCAGAAGCTCGCCCGAACACACTGCCTCGGCGACTCAGGGAAGGCCAACGCCATAGCCTGTGTCACGATAACGGAGAGCAAGCCATGAACCGTTACCTTGCGGAGACGCCTAACGGTGATGTTGTTCAGCCGCCTGTGGCCTTTCAGCCCGCCGAATACCCTTTCTACGGCAGTGCGACGGCTAAAAAAGGCCCGCGCCTGGGGGTGGGGCAGGCACCGCCCCTACTGGCGGGCGGCGGTGGCCTGGTGGGCCAGGGAGATGAAGTCCTCCACCGGAAGCTGGCCCCGGTCCTCGCCGCTGCGCAGCCTCACGGATACGGCCCCGGCCTCGGCCTCCCTGTCCCCCACCACCAGCATGTAGGGCACCTTCTCCAGCTGCGCCAGGCGTATCTTCTGGTTCATGCGCTCGGAGCGGGTGTCCACATGGGCGCGGAGGCCGGACTCCCGTAGCTGGGTCTCCACCTGGCGGGCGTACTCCAGGTGGCGGTCGGCGATGGGGATGATAACCGCCTGCACCGGGGCCAGCCATACCGGGAAGGCCCCTCTGTAGTGCTCTATGAGGGTGGCCAGGAAGCGCTCCATGCTGCCCAGCACGGTGCGGTGCACCATCACCGCCGTGTGCTCCTGGCCGTCCTCCCCGGTATAGGTCACCTCAAAGCGCTGGGGCAGGTTGAAGTCCACCTGGGTGGTGGGGCCCTGCCACCCCCGGCCCAGGGCGTCCTTGAGCTTGATGTCTATCTTGGGGCCGTAGAACACCCCCTCGCCGGGGGCCTCCGTGTAGGGCTGCCCCAGCGCCTCCAGGGCACCCCGCAGGGCGGCGGTGGCCTGCTCCCACACCTCCTCGGTGCCGACGAACTTCTCGGGACGGGTGGCCAGCAGCACATCGTATTCCTGGAAGCCGAAGGTGGAGAGCATGAAGCGGGCCAGCTCCAGCACCCCCACCACCTCGTCCTGGAGCTGGTCCGGGCGGCAGAAGATGTGGGCGTCGTCCTGGGTGAAGCCCCGCACCCGGGCCAGACCGTGCAGCACCCCGGAGCGCTCGTAGCGGTAAACGGTGCCCAACTCCGCCCAGCGCAGGGGCAGCTCCCGGTAGCTGCGCAGCCGGCTCTTGTACATCATGATGTGGAAGGGGCAGTTCATGGGCTTGAGGATGTACTGCTGGCCCTCGATATCTATGGGGGAGTAGAGGAACTCCCGGTACATCTCCAGGTGGCCGCTTATACGCCACAGGTCGGCCCGGGCGATGTGGGGGGAATAGACCAGCTCGTAGCCCCGCCTGAGGTGCTCCTCCCTCCAGAAGCTCTCAATGAGGTGGCGCACCAGGCCCCCCTTGGGGTGCCACAGCACCAGCCCCGGCCCCACCGCCTCCTGGATGCTCACCAGGTCCAGCTCCCGGCCCAGCTTGCGGTGGTCCCGCTGCTGGGCCTCCTCCAGCCGGTGCAGGTGGTCCTGGAGCTCCGACTCCGTCTCAAAGGCGGTGCCGTAGATGCGTTGCAGCATGGGGCGGCGCTCGTCCCCCCGCCAGTAGGCCCCCGATGTGCTCAGCAGCTTGAAAGTCCCCACCTCGCCGGTGGTAGCCAGGTGGGGCCCCCGGCACAGGTCCACGAAGTCGCCATGACGGTAGATGGAGACCTGCTCATCGGGGATTTCGTCCAAGAGCTCCAGCTTGTAGGGCTGGCCGGCAAAGAGCTTGCGGGCCTCCTCCTTGGACATCTCCTCCTGGAGGAAGGGGTGGGCGGCGGCGATGGCCCGGCGCATGG
>JAZGBK010000310.1:0-4922 GCA_036476365.1 Dehalococcoidia bacterium | reverse complement strand
GGGCTTCATAGGCATTTTCAAGACCGTATCGGGCAACGCCTCGTGGCGCAAAATCATCTCCAGCCTGCGTTTCGCCATCGCCAAGCAGGGGGTGATAGACAGAGTAGAGCGCTTGGCACAGAAAGTGCGCCCCAGGGAGGTGGACAAGGGGACGGCCACCCGGCTCTTCCGGGAGTCCATCACCGCCGTGGACGGGGCCTCCGACTACAAATCTCTGCGCCGGGTGGAGACGGACTACACCGAGAAGATGGCCGCTGTGCCCACCATCCCCGGCTTTGAGCCCCTCATTGTGGGGGTGACCGGGGAGTTCTATGTGGTACTGGAGCCCTTCTCCAACCTGGATGTGGAGATTGAGCTGGGCAAGTTGGGGGTGGAGGTGCACCGCTCCACTTTTATCTCGGAATGGACAAAGTTCACCTTATTCAACCCCTTTGAAAAGGACTACCAGGCGGAGATACACAAGGCAGCCCGTCCCTACCTGTCCCGGGATGTGGGTGGGGACGGCTGGGAGTCGGTGGGTGAGAAAGTGTACCACGCTAACCACTGGGACGGCATGGTGCACCTGGCCCCCTTCACCTGCCTGCCGGAGATAGTGGCCCAGAACATATTCCCCGCCACCAGCGGGCAGCTCCCGGTGCTTACCATCCTGTGCGATGAGCAGACGGGCAAACCCGGCATGCTCACCCGGCTGGAGGCCTTCGTGGACCTGCTGTGGCAACGCAAGAGAAAAGCCCCAAAAAAAGGAGAGATTTCTCACTATGAACCTGTACCTCGGCATTGATGTGGGCTCGGTCACTACCAAGCTGGCCCTGGTGGACCAGGACCGGCAGGTGCTGAGCACCCTCTACATGCGCACCGAGGGCCAGCCCATAGCTAAGGTCCAAGAGGGGCTGCGCCAGATGTCGGCGGTGGTGGACGGAGACATGCACATCTGTGGCGTAGCTACCACCGGCAGCGCCCGCTATCTGGCGGGGGCCATAGTGGGTGCCGACATCGTCAAGAATGAAATCACCGCCCACGCCGTGGCCGCCCTTCACTTCGTCCCCGACGCCCAGACGGTGCTGGAAATCGGCGGCCAGGACTCCAAGATAATCATGATACGGGATGGGATAGTGGTGGACTTCGGCATGAATACGGTGTGCGCCGCCGGCACCGGCAGCTTTCTGGACCACCAGGCCCAGCGCCTCAACATCTCGGTGGAGGAGTTCGGTCCCACTGCACTGACCTCCCACACCCCGGTGCGCATCGCCGGGCGCTGCACTGTATTCGCCGAATCGGATATGGTGCACAAGCAGCAGATGGGCCATAGCACAGAGGACATCCTCTACGGCCTGTGCCAGGCCCTGGTACGCAACTATCTCAACAATGTGGCCCTGGGCAAGGAGGTCCTGGCCCCGGTGGTCTTCCAGGGGGGGGTGGCCTTCAACCGGGGTATCTTGAGGGCCTTTGAGGAGGCCCTCAAGATGCCTGTGAGCATACCCCCCTACCACGAGGCCATGGGCGCCATCGGCGCTGCCTTCCTGGCCCTGGAGGAGATGGCGGGTAGGGATAGCTCCAGCTTCCGGGGCTTCTCGGTCTCCCAGGCGGAGCACGCCACTTCCTCCTTTGAGTGCAAGGCCTGCCCCAACCTGTGTGAAATCGCCCAGGTGCGCTTGGAGGGCAAGATTGTGGCGCGCTGGGGCGGACGCTGTGACCTGTGGGAACGGGTCCCGGCGAGGGTGGCCTGAAGTGAAGCCCATAGCTCTGGACGCCATGGGCGGGGACCATGCCCCCGATGAAATAGTAAAGGGGGCGGTGGCCGCTGCCCGGGTGGGGGTGGCGGTGACCCTGGTGGGCCAGGTGGAGGTGGTGCTCCCCCACCTCAAGGACACCGGCTACCGGGGGGACCTCATTACTATCACGGATGCCCCCCAGGTGGTGGGGCCCCATGAGCCTCCGCTGAAGGCCCTCCGCAGCAAGCCTCAGTCCTCCATCTCCGTGGGGGTGGGGCTGGTAAAGAGCGGTGAGGCCTCGGCCTTCGTCTCCGCCGGCCCCACGGGGGTAGTGGTGGGGGCTGCCCTGCTGCTGCTGGGCAAGATGGAGGGGGTGGAGCGGCCCGCCCTGAGCATCCTCTACGGCACCCGCAACGGCCCCGCCCTGTTCCTGGATGTGGGGGCCAACGCCGATAGCCGACCGGATTTCCTGCTCCAGTTCGCCTACCTGGGCACTGTCTATATGGAGCGGGTGCTGGGCTGCCCCCAGCCCCGCATCGGCCTCCTTAACAACGGCGAGGAGGAGGGCAAAGGCAACCAGCTCACCCGCACCAGCTATACCCTGCTCAAGGAGTCCCCCCTGAACTTCGTGGGCAATGTGGAGGGCAAGGACCTGTTCCACGGCATAGCCGATGTGGTGGTAACCGACGGCTTCACCGGCAACATGGTGCTCAAGGCCAACGAGGGCTTCGGAGAGAACCTCGTCTGGCACCTCTCCAACACCTTTCGCAGCCGGTGGAGCCTGCGCCTGCTGGGGCTGGTGCTGCGCCCCGCCCTCAACGGCTTCAAGCGTAAGCTGGACTACAGTGAATACGGCGGCGCTCCCCTGCTGGGGGTGCGAGGCAACATCATCGTGGCCCATGGCCGCAGCCAGGCCCGGGCCATCCACAGTGCCCTGCTCCAGGCCCACCAGGCTGCCAGCCAGGGGCTGGCCGAAATACTAATGGGAGGAATACCACAGCATGTCACAACCCCTCGTAATTAGCGACCAGGACTTTGACCAGGCCGTCCTCCAGGCCGCGGAGCTGGTGCTGCTGGAGTTCTGGGCACCGTGGTGCGGCCCGTGCCGCGTGGTGGCCCCGGTGGTGGAGGAGCTGGCCCAGGAGTACTCCGGCAAGCTCAAGGTGGTCAAGCTCAATGTGGATGAGAACCCCCAGACCCCGGTAAAATATAGTGTTATGAGCATCCCCACCCTCATCCTGTTCAAAGGGGGCCAGGTGGTCACCCAGTTGGTGGGCTCCCGGCCCAAGACCGAGTTCAAGCGGGTGCTGGACGAGGCCCTGGGGGAGGCAGGGTAGCCATGTCCTCTACAACTACTATGGAGGTCGTCGTGGTGGAGCACCGGGAGATGGGCAAGCCCTGCACTGAGGCCTGCGGCACGGACTGGCTCCTGGAGGAGAACCAGAGGCAGGCCCACGAGGTAGTGGAGCGTGCCTTTGGCCCCGGGGTCAGCCTGCGCTTTGTGAACCTGGCCGAGCCCGCTGCCCAGGAGGCCAACCGGGGGCTGGTGGAGCAGGTGCGCTCGGAGGGGCTGCCCCTGCCCGCTCTCCTCATCAACGGCGAGGTAAAGATTGCGGGCTACTTTGACTTCAGGATGCTCAACGACATGATTGACGCCGCCAAGGAGTTGAGTTAGTGTCCCTCCGCACCGGGGAGCTGGCTTAGTGGCCAACGAGTACCCCGTCATCATCCTGGGGGGTGGCCCGGCGGGACTTACCGCCGCTATCTATACCTGCCGCTCCCGGCTCAAGACCCTGCTGGTTGAGAGGGGTCTGGCAGGCGGCCAGATTACCCTGGCCGACCGGGTGGAGAACTTCCCCGGCTTCCCCCAGGGCATCAACGGCATGGAGCTGGGGGAGCTTATGCACCAGCAGGCCACCCGCTTCGGCCTGGAGACCGTCACCGCCGAGGTAACCGGTGTGGAGGTCAGCGGTGACACCATAGCGGTGCGCACCAGCGGCGGCGACTACCGGTGCTCCGCTCTCATCGTGGCCCTGGGTGCCGACCACCAGAAGATGGGGGTGCCCGGGGAGGCGGAGCTGTTGGGTAGGGGTGTATCCTACTGTGCTAACTGCGACGGCGCCTTCTTCCAGGGGAAGGAGGTGGCTGTGGTCGGCGGCGGCAATTCCGCCGTCTCGGATGCCCTCTTTCTTACCAGGATGGTGGAGAAGGTGTATGTGGTCCATCGCCGCCGCCAGCTAAGGGCGGAGGCCATCCTCCAGGAGCAGGCCCTGGCCAGCCCCAGGATGGACTTCGTGTGGGACTCGGTGGTGGAGCAGGTGGAGGGGGACGGGGTGGTGAGCGGGCTCAGGCTGCGCCGGGTGGACACCGGGGAGACCAGCTTCCTGCCGGTGAGCGGGGTGTTTGTGGCCATCGGCTCTGTTCCCGCTACGGAAACCCTCAAGGGGGTGGTGGAGCTGACCCCTCAGGGCCACATCGTCACCAGCGACATGATGGAGACCAGCCAGCCGGGCATCTTCGCCTGCGGCGAGGCCCGCCACCGCTCGGTGCGCCAGGCCATCGCCTCCGCCGGGGATGGCTGCATCGCCGCCGTGGCCGCCATCCGCTACCTCCAGGAGAAGGCCCCACCCCGCTGACCTGGAGAACCTGTAGCCCCGGAGACCCTCGATGACAAAGAGGCTGAATACCTTACTGCTGACCCTTTGCCTGGTGACCCTCATAGTGGCCTCCTTTATGGTGTATCAGGTGGGCCGGGAGGTGGAGGAGCGGGGGGCACAGGTAGGGGAAATAAATGAGCAGCTTTCGGCAACGGCCTCTTCTATATCAACCGTATCCTCCACATTGCAGGAGATGAAGGATATCTCGCAGCAAGACCGTGATGAGGCGGCCCGGATATCACGGACATTGCAGGCCACCAGGGAGGATATGTCGGGGCTCTCACAGGTATTGGGGGATATCAAACAGGAGACCTTGAGGCTGACCGAGGAGCTCTCAAGCCTGACCCAGAAGACCGTGGGGCGGGACGCACTGCAGGACGCTTTAGGGGAGGCACTGAGGGACTTCGCCGGTGGCGGCGGAGACATCAGCCTCAACAACCCCTTGCCGGTCCTGGAAGCAAAATACTCCGTCCGCAGGCTCCTGGTTGACCCGGATGTGGAGGCCGACCTGGCACTGACCTTCGGTTCCTATTCCAGGCCCGTCGTTTTCTAC
>JAZGBK010000031.1:0-2768 GCA_036476365.1 Dehalococcoidia bacterium | reverse complement strand
CTACGGTCCCTCCAACCGGCACCGGGAGCTGCTGCGGGCCTCCCGGGAGTACCGCCAGCAGAACGGCGCCAGCTACTGGGCGGACCTGGTTGCTGCGGAGAAGGCTGCCGGGGAACGCTACATCGGCAAGAGCGGCGGGGTGAGCTGGCTGATGCCCTTCGCCCCGCGGGGCAGGCTGCTGGATATCATGGCGGTGTTTGAAGGTGCGGAGACCCTTCACCATCTCACCCCGGAGCTCCTGAACGACTTTGCTACAGGGCTTAGCCGCCTCTTCCGCTATCTGGACAGCCAGAACATGTACAGCTTCAATCTAAGCATCTACATCGGCTACCAGGCGGATGGCGGCTTCTGGTGCCACTCCCGCATCGTCCCCCGGACTCTCATGCCTCCCATGGGGATAAGCGATGTCTCTTTCCTGGAGCTGCTCCACGACCAGCCCGGCACCTTTCGCAGCCCCGAGGAGGCCTGCGCCGAGATGAAGCCCTACTTCAGTGAGGGTGATTGAGGCCAGGTCAAAGCACCCCGGCCACCCGGGGGCATAGGGGGTCCGGGGCGTACAGGTCCCCGGATAGGAGCTGGGCACGGGCATAGCAGCCACCCCGGCACTGCTGGGCCAGGGGGCAGCCGGCGCAGACCGGGGCCAGCTTGGGGCCGGCCAGGCGGCGCACCACCGGGGAGCGGCACTGCTCCCGCCACGCCCTTAGCAGCCCTCCACCCCGGAGGGCCGACACCTCAACATCCAGGACATCGCACAGCAGGATGCGGCCCGCCGGGTCTATATCCATGCTGCGGCTGCCCCGGCAGGGATGGGCGGAGACCCCGTCAGATGACATCACCAGGGGGGCGAAGGGTAGACACCATAGCTGGAGTGGCAGCCCTAACCCCTGGGAACGCCCTCCGGCGGCCTGCAACGCACCGGCCACCTGGGCCGCTGTAGGCGTGCTCCGCCGCCCCGCCCGCCCCGAGGGCATCACCGGGATGAGACAGGCCGCCTCGGCTCCCAGCTTGTGGGCCAGGGTAATGTATTCCCTTACCTCGTGGTAGTTATCGGGGCCCAGGGCCATGACGGTGCGGTAGGCCACCCCTGCCTGCCGGAGATGGGCCAGGGCCGACAGGGCCTGCCGGTGGCTGCCCGCCCCACGGCGTTGGTCGTGCGTCTGCGCCGTAGCCCCATCCAGGCTCACCACCACCCCCACCCCATTCCGGGCCAGTGCCCGGGCCGCCGCCGGGGTAACACGCCCGCCGTTGGTCACCAGGCCCACCCCCAAGCCCATGGAACGGGCCCCGCTAATTATCTCAAACAGGTCGGGGCGGAGCAGCGGCTCGCCCCCGGCCAGACCCAGGTGCTGCACCCCCACCCGGGCCGCCTCCGCTATCAGCTCACTCGCTTCCTCCGAGGAGAGCTCCTCCCCCACCTGGAAGCGTGACGCATAGCAGTGCTCACAGGCCAGGTTACACCGGCCCGTGACCAGCCAGATAAGGCTGCTGGGGCCAACCGGTACTTCTGGGGTCATCGTTCAGCCGTCTCCAGGGCAATGTGGCTCCGGGACATGGATGCCCCACCCCTCCCCTGAATATAGCACCACCAGCCACGGTTGTGAAAGCCTGCTCTCGTGCAGAAACATGAGTGACACTATACCCCCAGACATGGATGCCCTTCCACCGGGGTAAGCTCAGCCCGAACAAGATAGCCAACCTTGAGAACTGGATAAGCATCGGCGCCCCCAACAACTGAGGGCCGCTCACGGCAGGAATTCTGTTGCCCTCCCCAGGTAAGTTCGTGCTGTGTTTCACAGCTCCTTATGTTCACCTTTGCGAGCGTGGCCGTTTGTTTAAGGTATAATGGTGAAGGGTGCTACACACTTCGTGTGGCTCTCAGGCAGCGGCCTGTCAGCCGGAATCCGGTTTTGTGTGATACGCTCCTCCACCAGCGACCTGTTCGCTGTAGAAGGGGGCCACCATGGGAAAGTGCATCAGGAGTTCCAAGAAGCCGCATGAAGGCCGGCAGGGCGCCGGGGGCCGCCGCTGGCTCTACCTTGCCTTCAGCACCGCCGCGGTGCTGGTTATCGGCATTGGGGGCCTCGTGCTCTTCGGGGACGGCAGCCCCCAGCCTCCGGCGGAGACCGTTTCCCTACCCCCTTATGTAGCGAGGGCACCCCTGGTGGTACAGGAGGCCTATGCCTATATATCCCAGCACCCCGAGACCACAGCCTATATACCATGTTACTGTGGCTGCGGCCGTCACAGCGGCCATCGCAGCATCCAGGACTGCTTCGTAGCGGGGCGGGGGGCGGAGGGCTCCGTGGTCTATGACCCCCACGGCTCTGGGTGTGCTATGTGCGTGGACATAGCCCTCATCACCAAGCGCATGGTAAGGAGCGGCAATACATTAAGCACAGTAAGGAAGTTTGTAGATGACAAGTACGGCCACCTGGGACCGCCTACCGATACCCCACCCATCCCCCAGTAGGCCCTACGGGGGGCAGGAGGACAATGCAAGGAGCATTGACCTCTATCGCCGGCTGGACTCGCCCCCCAGCACCACCCACCACAAGGTGGCTGAGCACAGCCCTTCCCGGTGGATATGCGAGGATAAGAAGGAATGCCCCAAGAGCAGATTAGCTTACTCATAGCCTTCACCGCCGGGATAGTTTCCTTCGTCTCCCCCTGCGTGCTGCCCCTCATCCCAGCCTACATCACCAACCTATCGGGGGTGTCCCTGACCCAGCAGCGCCACAGTGTGGGGGAGAGGGCGTTGGTGATGTTCA
>JAZGBK010000309.1:0-4202 GCA_036476365.1 Dehalococcoidia bacterium | reverse complement strand
ACGCCGGCATCGTCCGGGAGTGGACCCCCAAGCCCCTGTGGGAGACCACCAACGAGGAGTGGCGGGTGGGGATAGACACCAACCTCTCCGGTGCCTTCTACTGTAGCCGGGCGGTGAGCCAGCAAATGGCGCAGCGGGGCAAGGGGTGCATTATCAACATGGCCTCCGGCTTCGGCCTCCGGGGGCAGCGGGAGAACTATATGTACTGCGCCGCCAAGGGAGGGGTCATCAACCTCACCCGCTCCCTGGCCATGAGCCTGTCCGGATACGGCATCCGGGTCAACTGCATCGCCCCCGGCTTCTTCGCCACCATCCCCGAGGTACAGGACTACTCCTATAGCGGCCAGTTCATACCCATCGGCCGGGTGGGAGACCCCGCCGAGATAGGCGGCCTGGCTGTCTATCTATCCTCAGACGCCGCCGCCTATGTCACCGGGGAGGTGTTCCTGGCGGATGGGGGCGCCCTGGCGGGGGGCTATGCCCCCACCGGTTCGGCCCCCCTCCTTCCCCTGGCGGAAAAGCTGTAATGGCGGAGGTCTTCTCGCTAAGCGGCAAGCGGGCCCTGGTGGCCGGGGGCCTGCACCCCTGGGGCCAGCCGGTGGCCCAGGCGCTGGCGGAGGCGGGAGCCACGGTGCTGCTGGCCACCCTGCCCATCACCGACGCCCGGGAGGCGGCGAGGAGGCTGGGGGCCGAGGCCCTGCCCACTCGCCCCAGCCCCACCCCGGTGCGCCGGGCGGTGGCCCGGGCCGCCGCCGGGGGCGGGATTGATATTCTGGTAAACTGCTTTGATGCCCCCCTGGCCAGCCCCCTATTGGATACCAGCCCGGCCACCTGGCGGCGGGCAGTGGAGGCCAACCTTACCCCCATCTTCCTGTGGTGCCGGGAGGTGGGAGGCCACATGCTGTCCAACGGAGGCGGTCGCATCGTGAACATCGCCTCAGGCGTGGGGGAGCGGGGGCTGGCCAACTGCACCGCTTACTGTGCCGCCATGGCCGGCGTCATCAGCTTCACCCGGGCACTGGGCCTGGAGTGGGCGGGGAAAGGGGTGGCGGTGAACGGTATGGCCCCGTGCTGGTTTGAGGATACCCCCCTAACCGGGGCCATGCCCCGGGAGCGCCTGGCCCGCTTCATCCCCCTGAAGCGGTTGGGCAGGCCCGAGGAGGTGGGCGCTATGGCCGTGTATCTGGCCTCGGACGCCGCCTCCTATGTTACCGGACAGACCTATTTCCTCAGCGGCGGCGTCATGGCCCACGCCTGAGAGAGGAGGAGCTATGGGAAGGCTTTTTGAGAGGGTGCGCATCAGGGGCATGGAGCTGCCCAACCGCCTGGTGATGCCACCCATGGTCACCGACTACGGCAACACCGACGGCACCGTCTCCCAGAACATGATAGACTACTATGCCCGGCGGGCACGGGGCGGGGTGGGCCTCATCCAGGTGGAGGCCACCGCAGTGGACTCGGCCCACCTGCTCTCCCGCTACCAGCTACGCATAGACGGCGACAACTATCTTTCCGGCCTGACGGCCCTGACCCGCGCCATCCACGAAGGCGGTGCTAAGGCCTCCATCCAGCTGCACCACCCCGGCCGTCAGGAGCCGTCCTCCCTGTCCGAGACCCAGCCTGTGGCCCCCTCCCCGGTGCCCCTGCCCGTCCCCGGCTACGACTCCCCCCGGGAGCTCACTACCCAGGAGATAGCCGGGCTGGTGGACCGGTTCGCCACCGCCGCCGCCCTGGCCCGGGAGGCCGGCTTTGACGCCGTGGAGCTCCACGGCGCCCACAGCTACCTCATCTGCCAGTTCCTGTCCCCCCTCTCTAACCGCCGGGAGGACGACTACGGCCGGGACACTTACGGCCGCAGCCGCTTCGCCCGGGAGGTCATCTCCGCCGTCCGGGAGCGGGTGGGCGCCGACTACCCCATCATCCTGCGCCTCTCCGGCCAGGAGTTCGTGGAGGGCGGCCTCACCCTGGAGGACACCACCGTCATCGCCCGGATGGCCGAGGAGGCCGGGGCGGATGTCATCAGCGTCTCCGCCGGCAACGGCATGGCCCGGCAGTGGAGCACCCAGTCGGTGCTCTTCCCCAAGGGCTGCCTGGTGCCGCTGGCCCAGGAAATAAAGGAGGCGGTGACCATCCCCGTGCTGGTGGCGGGGCGCATCAACGACCCCGGCCTGGCCGAGGAAATCCTGGAGAAGGGCCAGGCCGACCTCATAGCCGTGGGCCGGGGGCTGCTCTCCGACCCCGACCTGCCCCTTAAGGCCCGGGAGGGCCGCAGCCAGGAGATACGCCGCTGCATCGCCTGCCTCACCTGTAGCTACTACCGGTCCCGGGGCGGCCTGGTATGCCTCATCAACCCCGAGGTGGGCATGGAGGGCCGCACGGAGGAGAAGGCCGCCACACCCAAAAAGGTGCTGGTGGTGGGGGCGGGGCCGGCGGGGCTGGAGGCCGCCCGGGTGGCCGCCCTGCGGGGCCACCCGGTGACCCTGTGGGAGGAGGCACCCACGGTGGGGGGACGGTGGGCCTGGCTCCAGAGGGGCGCCGTCACCGCAAGGCTCCGGGACCTCAAGGCCCTGGGGATTTCCGTGGAGACGGGGCACGATTGCTCCCCGCAGGCCATCGCCGCCGCCGGGGCCGATGCCGTGCTGGTCACCCCCCGGCTCCGCCCGGTGATGCCGGAGGGGATATCCGGGCCTAATGTGGTGCTGGCCGATGCCGTGTTAGAGGGGTCGGCCCCGGTGGGACAGCGGGTGGCGGTGCTGGGGGGCGGCAACACAGGCATGGAGGCGGCCTTCTTCCTGGCCAACCGGGGACACCAGGTGCTGGTGCTGGAGCCCGGGAACACCCTGGGCAAAGGGCTGGAGGGGCGGCTGCCCCCGCAGATTGAGGAGCGACTCAAACCCCGGGGCGCTCGCTTTCTCCTTAACGCCCGGGCACTGAGCTTTGATGGGAAGCGACTCACCTTCTCCACCGGCGCCAGTCAGGAGACAGCCGAGGTGGACACGGTGGTGGTGGCCCTGGGCTACGAGGAGGATGACTCCCTGTCCGGGGAGCTGAAGGCGCGGGGGGTGGAGGTGCACCCCATACCGGCGTGCAGCCAGCCCTTTTTGGCCCACCCCGCCTCCGTAGAAGGTGTCGCCGCCGCCCGCCGGATTTAGGCGGAGCCACCCACCCAACTCTATCTTTCCCACCCGCCCGCTCTCGGAATCACATCTGGGGGGCTTGGCCCCTCATAGTAGTCTAACTGGGCGGGTGGGTGGTATAAAAACTGGGTCCAAAATCTCTTCCAGAGCTATTGACATGATAAGGATAAGGAGTATAATACCAATAACGATACCAGTAGTAAGACATCCGCCGCATAGGAGGAGGTGAGCAACGCCGGTAAAGAGACAGTTCACCCTGGGCGGACGGGAGTTGGTGGCTGATGGGGACGAGGTGCGGGCTGTGGTGAATGGGGTGCGCCCCCGGCCTATCCGCCGCTACTATGTGGAGATTAACGGCACCGCCTTCCCCGCCAAGCAGGTGCTGGAACGGCTGCTGGAGGTCAAAGGAGTCGGCCTCTACGCAGCCGATGTCACTTCCCGGGACGCCAACCGGGTGCTCAGGGCCCTGGGCTTTGAGGTCAGGGCCATGTCAGACCAAGGAGGAGCATGATGATTTGGTCTCGCCGCAGGACCATCGGCAACGGCAAGATGTATACCGCCATAGATGTGGGCACCACCAAGGTGTGCACCCTCATCGGCCTTCTGGAAGACGATGAGTACTTCCGCATCATAGGGGTCGGTATCGGCCGCTCCCAGGGCATGCGCAAGGCGGTGGTGATTGACCTCAACCAGGTGGGGGACTCGGTGAAAGACTCGGTGCGGGAGGCCGAGATCAGCAGCGGCATGCACATCAGCTCCGCCTACATCGGCATCACCGGCAGCCACATCAGCTCCTTCAACACCAGCAGCGCCATCTCCATTCCAGAGGACCAGCCCGTGGCCAGCAAGGACCTGCAGCGCCTGATGCAGCACTCCTGGGAGATGCGCATGTCCACCGAAAGGCAACTGCTCCACGCCGTGCCCTCCCTCTACAAGCTGGAAGACCAGACCGAGGTGAAGAACCCACTGGGCCTCCACAGCTCCCGGCTGGACTCCCAGGTCCACATGGTCACCGCCGCCACCCACGCCGTCAACAACCTGGTGAAATCGGTGCGCAAGGCAGGG
>JAZGBK010000308.1:0-2201 GCA_036476365.1 Dehalococcoidia bacterium | reverse complement strand
ACGAGGACCTCTCCCTGGGAGATATCACCACCGAGGGCTTGGTGTCCCCGGAGCTATCCGGCAGGGCCTCCTTCGTGGTCAAGGCCCCCGGGGTGCTGGCGGGCATGGAGGTGGCCCTGCGGGTGTGCCACAGGGCGGACCCCTCCCTCCAGGGCCAGGCCCTGGTGGCCGATGGCTCCCCGGTGGCCCCGGGGACGGTGGTGGGGGAGGTGTGGGGCCCGGTGGCCGGTATCCTCCGGGCGGAGCGCGCTGCCCTCAACCTCCTCACCCGCATGAGCGGCATCGCCACCGATACGGCCCGCTATGTGGAGGCCCTGAAGGGGCTGCCCTGCGCTGTCCTGGATACCCGCAAGACTGCCCCCGGGCTGCGGCTGCTGGACAAGTATGCGGTGCGCATGGGGGGTGGCCGCAACCACCGCTTCCACCTAGGGGATGGGGTTCTGGTGAAGGACAACCACTGGGAGGCCCTCCGGGAGGCCGGACTCACCCTGGCCCAGGGCCTGGAGCGCCTGCGGGGGCGCATCCATCACCTCATAAAGGTGCAGGTGGAGGCCAAGGACATGGCGGAGGTGAAGGAGGCGGTGGAGGCTGGAGCCGAGGCCCTCCTCCTTGACAATATGAGTCCCGAGGAGATGGCGGCAGTGGTGCGGGAGGTGGCGGGGCGGCTGCCCCTGGAGGCCTCCGGGGGTATCACCCTGGAGACCGCCCGTCAGGCCGCCCAGTCCGGTGTGGACTTCATCTCCATCGGCGCCCTCACTCACTCCCCCCGGGCACTGGACATCAGCCTGGAGCTGGAATACCGGCCCTAACCGGCTACCAACAGCCCCTCCGCTATCACTACCTGGTACATCAGCATGGAGCCGAAGAGGATGCTGAAGGTGCCGGCGGCCGTCTGCACCACCAGGTTGAGCCGGGGCAGCCGGGAGGATACGGAGAAGGGGAGGCTGATGAAGATGGAAATGAGCCCCATGCTGGCCACCGAGCCCAGGCTGAAAATGAGGATGTAGAGCACCCCGGTCAGGGTTGATTTCAGGCCGGCCAGCACCAGCAGCATGAGGGCGGCGCTCCCCGCCAGCCCGTGAACGGTGCCCACCACATATGACTTGACCCGGAAAAAGGGCCTGAGGGGGTTGGAGGGTGTGGTGTGGTGCTCGCCGGGGATAACGCCGGCGATGAGGAGGCGGCCCAGGTTGGCCCTGGAGCGAGGCTGGTGGTGGCTGTGCTCCCGGGTCCGGGTGTGGGAGTGGAAGTGGACATGAGGCTCCGCCTTGTGGTGGGGGTGGGCGTGGACCCGCCGCCGCAGGCCCCAGAAGGTCTGCACCCCCAGCACTATCAGCACCGCCCCTACCAGGAACTCAAAGAAGAGGGCCAGCCCTTCCGGTATGCTTAGCCTCAGCAACAGGATGACGGTGCCTACCAACAGCAGGGTGGTGGTGTGGCCCAGGCCCCAGGACACCCCCACCCAGATGGCCCGTAGCGGGTTACGGTATTCGCTGACGATGGTGGTTACCGCTACCAGGTGGTCGGGGTCAAAGGCGTGGCGCACCCCCAGCAGCAGTCCCAGGGCCAGCACCTCCCATATAGCGGTCATCCCTCCCCTTTTTCGCAACTACTCGCCACAAAGATGCGAATAGTTGCATCGTCATGGCACAAAAGCATTACAAACACCCCTGGCAGCGGCCGAAGATGGCCAGGTGTCTCATGTCGGCCCGGAAGCGGTGCTTGCGCAGCAGGGCGGCCTTCAGCGGGGCCAGGATGGCCTCGTCCAGCTCCTCCACCTTACCGCACTTCTCGCAGATGAGGTGGTGGTGGTACCCCTTCTCGTGGAGGTGGTAGCGCAGCTTGCCGTCCCCCAGGTCCGTCTCGGTGGCCAGCCCCAGCTCCTTGAGCATCTCCAGGGTGCGGTAGATGGTGGATATGTGCAGGCTGGGGTAGTGGGGGCGCACCCGGGAGTGGATTTCCTCGGCGCTGATGTGGCCATCGCTGGCCTCCAGCACCTCCAGAATGAACAGGCGCTGCGGGGTCAGGTGGTGGCCGCTGCTGCGGATGATGTTCTCGGCCTGCCGTCGTGGCTCCACGGGCCGGATTATGAGGCATCGGAGTCCAAGATGCAACTGTTTGCAACCTTTACGGTTAGGCCAGCGTTGTCTTTCCTACCCCCCCCCCGCCCCTCCTGGGGGGCGGGGGGGGGGGAGGGGCGC
>JAZGBK010000307.1:0-3319 GCA_036476365.1 Dehalococcoidia bacterium | reverse complement strand
AGCGCTCCGGCATAATCTGGTTCGCCGGAGGCCGCCGCACCCGGGAGGACCTGGTACGGCTGGTCAACGAGCGGGGTGGGGTGTAACCCGAGCTGAGGCAGCGGATGGCGGAGCTGGCGGTGGCCTTGGAGGTGGGCCGCAACATGTCCTATATGGTGGTGTGGAAGCAGAGCCGGGGCTTTGTGCCCGACCACGAGGCGGCCATGGTCAAGGTGTTCGGCAGCGAGCTGTGGCAGCGGCTGGCCCAGGTGGGTATGGAGCTGCTGGGCCCCTACGGCATGCTGGAGAAAGGCTCCGGGTGGGCGCCTCTGGAGGGGTGGCTGAATCACCTCTACCTGCGCTCCGTGGGCAACACCATAGAGATGGGCACCTCCGAGGTGCAGCGCAACATCGTGGCCCTGCGGGGCCTGGGCCTGCCCCGGGAGTAGGGTTATTCCCGCCCGCCCCGTACACATATGTTCGGGGGTTGCGCCCCCGGTCTCCTGGGGCCGGGGGGCGGGTGGGTGGGAAGAAAGCGCCCGCTATACCCTCAGCCCTCAGTAGCCGTAGAACTCCTGGGTCTGGACATCGGTGTAGGGGTCGGTTATCACATTGACCAGGGCGGGGACGCCAGCCTTGAAGGCCCGCTCCAGGGCGGGGCGGATGTCCTGGGGCCGCTCCACCAGCTCCCCGTGGCAGCCGAAGGCCTCGGCCATCTTGTCGTAGCGCTGGTGGCCCAGGTACTGGCCGGGCACCTTGTTCCCCGCCACCAGGGTCTCCCAGGAAGCGTTGTTGTTGACCACCACCACCAGGGGGATGTTGTTGCGCACGGCGGTGTCCATCTCCATGGCGTTCATGCCGAAACCGCCGTCGCCGCACAGCGTCATTACCTGCAGGTCGGGCCGGGCCACCTTGGCCCCCAGGCCGAAGGGCACCCCCACCCCGATGCAGCCGAAGGGGCCGCAGTTGAGGCGGTGGGCCGGGGAGTGGGTGGGGATTATCTGCCGACCCCAGTTGAGGGTTACATGCCCGTCCACGGCCAGGATGGCGTCCCGGTCCAGGAAGTCGGCCACCTCCTTGCACAGCCGGGGGGTGGTGATGGGTGTCTGGTCCGAGGTGAGCTGGGGCTGGAGCTGCGCCCAGCGGCGGGCGTTGTCCTGGCTTAGCTTCTCCACCCAGGGGGACTTGGCCCATCCCTTCAGCTTGTCGCAGGCCTCCTGTGTTAGCTGGCGGAGCACCATTTTGGCGTCTCCCACTATGCCCAGGTCCACCGGGCGGTTGTGGCCGATGTACTCGGCGTCTATGTCCACCTGGACTACCCTGGCATCGGGAGCGAAGCGGGGTGCCCGCCCGAAGGATAGGATGACATTAAAGCGGGTGCCCACCACCAGCACCACATCCGCCTCGCGGAAGGCCATGCTGCGGGCACCGGGGAAGCACAGGGGGTGGTCCTCAGGGATTACGCCCCGGCCCTGGGGGGTGGTGTAGAAGGGGATGCCGGTGGTGTCCACGAACTCCTGTAGCTCCTCAGCGGCGCCGGACCACAGCACCCCGGAGCCGGTGACGATGACGGGGCGCTGGGCATCGGCCAGCATCTGAACGGCCTGGGAGATAAGCTCCGGGTTGCCCAGGGGGCGGGACGGGGGAGGGGCCTGGGGTGGGAAATACACATCCTCCTCCTCCAGCCGCTGGTGGAGCACATCGCCGGGCAGGTCTACATAGACCGGGCCGGGGCGGTTGCCCCTGGCGTGCTGGAAGGCCATGTGAATGTATTCGGGAATTCGTTTAGCCTCGTTGACCCGGCGGGACCACTTGGTGATGGGCTTCATCATCTCCACCTGGTCCATCTCTTGGAAGGCCTCCAGCTCCGCCTGGGACTGAGCGCTGGAGCCGCCCAGTACCACCAGGGGGGCGGCGTCGGCGAAGGCGGTGGCCACCCCGGTAACCAGGTTGGTGACCCCAGGCCCCGAGGCAGCGGAGCACACCCCCGGCTTGCCCCGCACCCGCCCCCAGGCATGGGCCATCATGGCGGCGGCCTGCTCGTGTCGCACATCCACCACCTTCAGCTCTTCGTAGGCGGCGGCCATGGTGAACCGCACCATGGGGCCTCCGGTGAGGAAGAACAGGGCCTCCGTGCCCTGCTGCTTGAGTGCCCGGGCCACTAACCGGGAGCCGGTGGTTGATGCCATAGTGCTCCTTTCAAGTCAGGTGAAGTCGGCCCTATTTTAAACCGAGTAAGGAGTCCAGCACAACAGGAAACCGCGTAACGGTACCTACGAGTTGCTGCTGACGAACTGCTCAATGGTATCGAAATACTGCTCGTGTCCCCTTAGCATCAAATCGTTATGGTCGGCACCGGGGATAATCAGGATGTCTTTGGCTTCAGCACCCGAGCTTTCGTAGAGCTCTATGCCTTCCTCAACGGGCAGCATCTGGTCATGCTCGCCGTGAATCACGCAGGTGGGGATGCGGACTGTCCGAATCTTCTCTTTGTTAAGGAACTGGCCGGTAGAAAGCATTTCCCTTTCCTGGTCCTCCAGGAAACCCCACAGACGGCGCAGGTTGTTGGCCGAGCCGCTTTCAACGATAAGCCCCTTGAGCTCATCCTGATGGTGGTATGCCACCTCCACGGCGGACATGCTTCCCAGGGAGCGGCCCATGAGGAAGACGCTGGGCCTGTAGCCCTCCTGCTGGATAATCTCCTTGAGTCCCCGGTAAACGGCGTGACAGTCCCGCATGAGGTTGGTGATGGTGGGTCTGCCATCGCTCTGCCCGTAGCCCCTGTAGTCGGCTACGAAGAGGTTGATTCCCCTTTCAACATAGAACGGGGCAATCCAGTCGTGGTCGCTTACCGTCTCTCCATTGCCGTGGAAATAGAGGATGGTGGGAAACTCCTTCCCCCTAACCCACATGGCGCAGCCGATTCTGACTCCATCTTCCACTTCTACGAAATGGGTAGCGGCACCGGCCAATGGACTTCCCGAGGGTGCCGGGGGATAGAAGGAGGAGTAGACCACCGGGAAAACGATTTCCAGTATCTCCGGCCTGTCCAGGAAAGAGATATCAGTCTCGTGTGACATTTTCTCCCAAGCCTGTCTCCTCAGGTCTTTTACGAGCCATTCTTTGCCCTCTCCCCGCCCGGTAGATAACTGCGGGGGCGAAGCTCCGACTATATTTAGCGGGCCTCGTGTGGCGGCCGTATTGGGGGCTGCCCGGCCTACTCGCTGGCCGCCGCCTCTACCAGGGGCCGGCCTGGCCCCTGGGCCTCCAGGCTCATGCTCTCCATGAAGGCGTCTATGCGGCTCACTACCTCTCCCTGGTCCAGCTCCGAGGGGTTGGC
>JAZGBK010000306.1:0-5586 GCA_036476365.1 Dehalococcoidia bacterium | reverse complement strand
TCTGAGGCCCCGGGCCAGCTCCGGGGGCACCGCCTCGGCCCGAGGGAGGAGGCAGCGGACGCCGCCGATGTCCTGCCCGTCAAAGGCGCTCAGGATGCCGCCGGCGGAGAACTCGCCGGGCACCAGGTCGGCCCGCAGGCCGTGTCCCGACAGGGCGGCGGCGGTTGCCTCGCCGATGGCGCACAGCTTCACCCCGCCCAATGCCCGGGCGTCCCGTCCCAGCTCGCCCAGGCGGGAGAAGAAGGCCTCCACGCCGTTGGCGCTGGTAAAGACAGCCCAGCCGAAGTCCCCCAGGTGGGAGAGGGCTTTATCCAGGGCGGGGGAAGGTGCCGGCTGTACCTCAATGGTGGGCAGCTCTACAGGCTGGGCCCCTTCCTGGGCCAGGAGGTGGGAGAGCCGGCTGGCCTGGTGGCGGGAGCGGGTTACCAGCACCCGCTTGCCGAACAGGGGGCGGTTATCGTACCACCGCAGGGCCTCCCGCAGACTCACCACCTCCCCCACCACCAGCACCGCGGGGGGGGCCATACCCGCCTGAAGCGCCCGCTCCGCTATGTCGCTCAGGGTGCCCGTAACGGTCTCCTGGGTGGGATAGGTGCCCCACCGGATGACCGCCGCCGGAGTGGAGGCGGGGCGGCCATGCCCCACCAGGCGGCGGCAGATGGCCTCCAAGTTGCTGACCCCCATGAGGAACACCAGGGTATCGGCCCCACCGGACACCCGCTCCCAGTCAATGGTGGACTGCCCCTTGTCCGGCGTCTCGTGGCCGGTGATGACGGCGAAGGAGGAGGCCAAGCGGCGGTGGGTGAGGGGGATGCCGGCGTAGGCGGGGACGGCCACGGCAGCGGTAACGCCGGGAACCACCTCAAAGGGGATGCCCGCCGCCGCCAGGGCCTCGGCCTCCTCCCCACCCCGGCCCAGCACGAAGGGGTCGCCCCCCTTGAGGCGGGCCACCACCTCTCCCTCCCGGCCCAGAGACACCAGCAGGGCGCTTATCTCCTCCTGGGACAGGGTATGCTTTCTCTGCTGCTTGCCGGCGAAGATGAGCCGGGCGTCCTTGCGGGCGGACTCCAGCAGCCTCTCGTCCACCAGATGGTCGTAGACCACCACATCGGCCGCCGCCAGGCACTCCAGCCCCCTGACGGTGATGAGGCCGGGGTCCCCCGGCCCCGCCCCGATGAGATACACCTTGCCCGGTTTCTCGCTGCTATCACTCCGCCAGCAACTCGGCGGCCCCCTGCTCCAGGAGCCTCTCCGCCAGGAGCCGGCCTACCCTCTGGGGGGAGTCGGCACTATCCTCAATGCTGCCCTTGAGGAGCCGGCGGCCGCCGGGAGAGGCCACCATGCCCCACAGGCGCAGGCGGCCGTTATGCATCTCGCCCAGGGCGGCGATAGGGCTGTGGCAGCCACCACCCAGCCGCTCCAGGAAGGCGCGCTCGGCGGTGATAGCGGTGCGGGTGGGGGGGTGGTCCAGGGGGGCCAGCAGCCGCCGGGCCTCCTCGTCATCGGTCCGTATCTCCACGGCCAGCGCCCCCTGACCCACAGCGGGGATGCACACCTCGGGGGCCAGGAGCTGGGTGATGCGGTCCTGCCAGCCCATGCGGTTGAGCCCGGCAGCGGCCACCACCGCCACCTCCACCGCTCCCGAGGCCACCTTGCGCAACCGGGTATCCAGGTTACCCCGCAGCTCGCCGATGCGTAGGTCGGGGCGCAGCGCCTGTATCTGGGCCGCCCGCCGGGGACTGCTGGTGCCCAGGAAGGCCCCTCGCGGCAGGCCCTCCAGGGGCAGCCCGTCCCGGGAGACCAGGGCATCCCGGGGGTCCTCCCGGGGCAGGATGGCCCCCACCTCCAGCCCCGGCACCACCTCCACGGGCAGGTCTTTGTAGCTGTGGACGGCGGCCCGAATCTCCCCCGCTATCAGGGCCTGCTGGATTTCCTTGACGAACACCCCTTTGCCCCCCATCCGGGACAGCGGGCGGCGGCGCTGCAGGTCCCCCTGGGTCTTTATCCGCTTCACCTGGAAGTCCACATCGGGATAGCGGCCGGACAGGATACGGACTACTTCTCCGGTCTGGGCCAGGGCCAGGGCGCTGCCCCGGCTGCCCAGGACAAAAACGGGCATGGCTTCAGCTTTCTTCCTTCAGCCTGAACAGCTCCTCCACGACGGCGATGTGCTCGCTGCTGCCGTCCCGGAGGCGTACCGTAGGCGGATGGAGGAGCTTATTGACGATGGCCCGGCTAAGGGCTTCCACCCCCGCCCGCTGCTGGGGGGTGAGGGAGGGCAGCTTACGCAGGGCCTCAGATAGCTCTTGCTGGCGCACCTGCTCCGCCCGCCGCCGCAGGGAGACGATGGTAGCCACCGCCCGCTGGGAGCGCCACCAGGCCACAGCCCGGTCCACCTCCTCATCCACGATGGCCTCGGCCCGCACGGCCTCCTTACGGCGCTCCTCCAGCCCGGTCTGGGAGATGCCCTGGAGGCCGTCTATGTTGTAGAGGTGCACCCCCGGCACCTCTCCGGCCCCGGGGTCTATATCCCGGGGGACGGCCAGGTCTATGAGGATGAGGGGCAGTCCCCGCTGGCGACCGGACATGGCCCCGGCCACCATCCCCGCCGTCACCACGAAGCCGGGTGCGCCGGTGGCGCTGATGGCCACATCGGCCCCGGCCAGGGCCTGGGGTAGCTGGCCGAAGGGTACGGCCCGGCCCCCCAACCGCTCCGCCACCCGCCGGGCACGGCCAATGGTGCGGTTTACCACCACGATGTTGCGGGCACCGCTCTCCTGGACTATTTTGCCGCTGAGCTTGCCCGTCTCCCCGGCGCTGACAATAAGAAAACGGCGCTGGGACAGGTCGCCCAGGAGCTCCCGGGCCAGCATGACAGCCACATGGCTAACGGATACGGTATGGCGGCTGAGCAGGGTCTCCCGGCGCACCCTCTTGCCCACCTCCAGGGCGCGGCGGAAGAGGATGGACAGGGGGCGGCGGGCAGCGCCGGCAGCCAGGGCCTGCCCCAGGGCCCGCCTCACCTGGCCCTGTATCTGGTCCTCCCCCAGCACCATGGAGTCTATGCCGCACACCACCCGGAACAGGTGTCGCATGGCGTCGGCGTTGTGGAGGCAGTAGCAGTAGGGGGCGAAGTAGTCAGACGATAGGCCGTGGTGGTGGCCCAGGAAGCCTGTAAGGGCCCCCTCAACCGGAGCGGAATCGGCGGCCACGGCGTAGACCTCGGTGCGGTTGCAGGTGGAGAGGATGACGGCCTGGTCTATCCCCGGTGGCAGGGAGCGCAGGGCGGAACGGGCCTTCTCCGGGGAGAAGGCCAGCCTCTCCCGCACCTCCAGGGGAGCGGCGGTGTGGTTCATCCCCAGGGCTACCAGGTTCACCGGGCCACCCCCACCATAAGGGCCTCCTCCAGCCGCTGCTCCGCCCGGGCCACCTCGCCCCGGCGCAACAGCTCCAGCAGCTCCCCGTCCAGGGCCTGGCTCCAGGCGTCCGGGCTCACCCCGGTGCGGCGCACCCGGCGGCGCACCCGCCCCACCACACGGGCCAGCAGGGCATACTCCGGGCCGAACTGGGCCTCCACCTCTTCACGTACCTTGCGGGCCAGGGCGGGGCTGAGGCCCCCGGTGGATATGGCCAGCACCAGCTCACCCCGGCGCACCACCGATGGCACGATGAAGCTGCACTCCCGGGGCTGGTCCACCACATTCAGCAGCACCCGGCGTCGGCGGGCCTCCCGGGCCACCAGGGCATTGGTCTCAGCATCGTCGGTGGCGGCCACAGTTAGAAAGACCCCCTTGAGGTCGCCGGGGGCGTAGGGGCGGGACTCCGCCTCCACCGCTCCGGCGGCGGCCATCTCGGCGAGGCGGGGAGTAAGGGAGGGGGCGATGACCCTCACCCGTGCCCCGGCCTCGGCCAGGGCCTCCACTTTGCGCTGGGCCACCTCCCCACCGCCCACCACCACGCAGCGCCGCCCCTTTATGCGAAGAAACACCGGATAGTATCCAGACATGGCCTCACTCAAAATACCTCACTCGGGACTTTTTCAGCTCCCGGGTGCTGAACAGCAATGTATAGTCCGCCACCCCCGCCCGGCGGGAGAGGTCGGCCACCACCTCCTGGCACTCCTCCCGGCTGGGGGCATGCACCATGGTGAACAGGCTATAGGGCCAGCCGGGGTAGGTGGGCCGCTGGTAGCAGTGGGTCACCCGGGGCGATTTAGCCAGCTCCCGGCCCACCGCCACCACCCGGCCGGCAGGGACCACCCAGCAGCCCATACCGTTGGCAGCATAGCCCATTTTAACATGGTGCAGCTGGGCCGAATAGCGGCGCATGATGCCCCGCTCCAAGAAGCCCCTGCCCATCTTCAGCAGTTCCGCCTCCCCCAAACCAACCCCTTCGGCCAGGGGCAGGAAGGGCCGGGTGAGCAGGGGGAGGTCGCTCTGCAAGGCCCGTACCGCCTGGCACTCCCGAGGGGAAAGCTCCACCCTTCCCGTACGGGAAGGGGCACGGCGGCGGGGGGCAGGGGTGGGAGACCCCCCATTCCCTGCCAGGTTAATGGCCTGGAGCTTGAACATCTTCATCGTGGGCAGGAAGAGCACCGACTGCGCCCCCGCCCGCCGCCCCATCTCCGCCACTACGGCCTCCACATCGTCAGCGGCGGGGAGGGCAATGGTGAACCACATGTTATAGCGGTGCTCCCGGAGGTAGTTGTGGCTTACCCCCGGGTGGGCGTTGATGACCTCGGCCGCCGCCCCCACCCCAGAGGCCGGCACCTGGAGGGCCACCAGGGCGTTGCGGTAGCCCAGTGCCCGGCCCTCAAACAGGGCGTTGATGTGGCGGATGAGGCCCTCCGCCTGGAGCCGCTGCACCCGCTCCAGACACTCGGCCTCCCTCAGGCCCACCGCCTCCCCCAGCTCCCGGAAGGGCCGGGGAGAGAGGGGAAAGGCCTGCTGCACCCTTTCCAGGAGCCGCCTATCCATGGCCCCCGCCTTCAGGGTCTCCGCCTTCGGCCTCCGGCATATAAATGCAGCAGGGCTCCGCCTCCAGGTAGTCGCCGGTGACGGCATAGGCCCGGGAGCGGGAGCCGCCACATAACACCTTGAACTCACAGTAGCCGCACTTGCCCTTGAGCCGGGCGGGGTCCCGGAGCTCCCGGAACAGGGGGGCATCCCGGTAGAGCCGGTGCAGTGGGGTGTGACGCACATCGCCCGCTACCAGGGGCAGGAAGCCGCTGGGATAGACCTCGCCGATGTGGGACACGAAGCAGCAGCCGTTGCCATCGTTGACACCCCTGGCCCGGCCGATGCCATCCCCCGAGGTGAAGCCGGGGGCGGTGACCCCCCCCCCACCGCGCTCCTGCAGGGCCACCCGGCGGTAGTGCTGCCCGGCGGTGGTCTTGATGTCAAATGGGGCAGCGGCAGACAAATGGTAGAGCCACCGGAAGGTGTCCTCGTGCTGCTGGGGGGTAATCATGTACTCCCTATGACCCCGCCCGGTGGGCACCAGGAAGAACAGGTCCCACATGGCCGGGCGCAGCCCCGCCACCATCCGGGCCAGCTCCTCCAGGGCATCTACATTGTAGCGGCTGAC
>JAZGBK010000305.1:0-2943 GCA_036476365.1 Dehalococcoidia bacterium | reverse complement strand
CGTTGCCCGCACCGTCCAGTGGTACCTGGAGCACCGCCCCGAGCCCGGCGGGGAGGTGGAGAAGCAGCTACGGGACCCCTTTGACTACGCCGCCGAGGACCGGCTCATCCAGATACAGCAGGAGGCCGCCGATAGGGTGCGGGAGGTGCCCTTCGCCGGCTTCAAGTACGTCCACCCCTACGCCCATCCCAAGAGGCCCACGGAGCAGGCTTAGACTAATGTTTCTCTAAGAGGGAGGTAGCCATTATGATGTGGGGACATACGGGCGACTGGGGGCCGATGGGCTGGCTGTGGATGATTATGGGCTTTCTGTTCATGGCCGCCTTCTGGGTGGGCGTTGTCCTGCTCATCATCTACGGGATACGGGCACTCAGCCGGAGCGGGAGCTCTGGCTCTGGGAGGGGGCCTTCCGCCCTGGACATCGCCATGAACCGCTACGCCCGGGGCGAGATAAGCAAAGAGGAATACGAGCAGCTAAAGCGGGACCTGGGCTAACTCCTCCTGCGGCACCGGCGGGAAGCCACGGCTCTCCCTACAGAGGCCGTAGCGCTGAGGCTGCCCTAACTTGCTACCCGGTGGACAGCCGGGGTAAAATATACCCTATCCCTAAGAAAGAGGGGGGTTGCTATGGCAGTGGAGCACCGCTACCGCACCAGGCCCATAGAGTGCTGGCAGAAGGCCAAGGAGCTGCGGCTCAACCACTACAAGCGGATAGTCACGGCCAGGGAGGATGGCAGGCTGGTGGTCACCGGCGGGGCGGAGACGCCCCAGCCCCTGCTGGCCGGGCTGGGCGACATCGCCTTCCTGGCCGGAGAGCCTTACGGGGCCACCATCGCCCACGACCCCGAGCTCAGCCTGCAGTGCGCCGAGGCCGCCGAGGCCAAAGGCTTCGCCCGGGACCTGTGCGGCTACATGCGCAACTACTGGGGCTCCATGTACATGGACCGCTTCTACTTCGGCGGCCCCTTTCCCAGACCGGATTTCTGCTTCCAGCTGCACTTCTGCGACTCCCACGCCAAATGGTACCAGGTGGTAGCGGAGCACTACGGCGTGCCCTTCTTCTCCTTAGACTATCCGGTGCTGGGCCGCCATGAGCGGCAGGAGGCCCGCCGGGACTACCTGGCGGGGCAGATGCTGGACTTCATAGACTGGGTACAACGGGTCACCGGCCGGGGCTACGACGACGAGCGGCTGATTGAGGCCTGCCGCAACGAGTTCCTCAGCTCTTCCCTGTGGGGAGAGGTGATGCTGGAGAACCGCCACATCCCCGCCCCCGTGGACCAGAAGTCCATCTTCTCCCTGTACATCATCGCCGTCCTCATGCGGGACACGCCGGAATCCGTGGAGTTTAACCGGGTGGTGCTGGACGAGGTGCGGGACCGGGTGGCCTCGGGTATCGCCGCCCTGCCCGAGGAGCGCTGCCGGCTGGTGGACGATAGCCCTCCCCCGTGGTACTTCCTGAGGCTATACCGCTATCTGGAAAAGTTCGGGGTGGTGGTGGTGGCCTCCCAATACGCTATACTGCTGGCGGGAGCGGTGACCGAAGGCCCGGACGGCCGCTGGGCACGGCAGCCCACCCCGGAGGAGCAGGGTATGCCCCTGAAGACCCGGGAGGACGCCTGCCGCGCCCTGGCCCAGTTTCACCTGGACCGGCACATTTTTGATACCTTCTTCACTGCCCAGTCCAAGGCCCGCATCCACTCCCGGATTGTGCGGGAGTGGCAGGCCCAGGGCCTCATCATGCATCAGAACCGGGGGTGCGAGGGCATCAGCCTGGGCAGCTCCGAGGCCCGCCTCCAGCTCCTTGAGGAGGGCATCCCGGTGATGGCCTATGAGGGCAACATGGCCGATAAGCGGGAGTTCGACGAGACCCAGGTCATGGACCGCATAGACGCCTTCATGGAGTCCCTGGGGCTAAAGCAGCTATCGGACTGAGGACCTAACGCCCCTTGAACAGGGGCTCCCGTTTCTCCACCCAGGCCCGGGGGCCTTCCTTGGCGTCCTCGGTCTTGGAGACGATTTCCATAGCCTTCTTGCTCTCCGCCCAGGCGGTCTCGGTGTCTATCTCCTGGCAGAGGTAGGATAGGGTCTTGGTGAGCCCGATAGCCACCGAAGGCCCCTTGACGATAGGCATGGCCAGCTCCCACACCCGGGTCAGCAGCTCCTCGTGGGGCACTACATAGCTCACCAGGCCGATTCTGAGGGCCTCCTGGGCATTAAACAGCCGCCCTGTCCACATGAGCTCCAGGGCATTGGCCATGCCGACAAGCCGGGGCAGGTAGTACGACAGCCCGGGGGCGGGGGCCGAGCCCATGCGGATGAAGCCTCCCCCAAAGCGGGCCTGCTCCGATGCCACCCGGATATCGCACAGTGTGGCCAACTCCAGGCCCCCGCCCACGGCGGCACCGTTGACGGCGGCGATAACGGGCTTGGGAATATCCCGCAGGATGCGGTTGAGGCGGCCCCAGCGCAGGCTGAAGTCCTTGCCCTGGGAGCGGGCGGCGTGCAGCGCCCGGGGGTTGGCGCCGCCGCAGAAGGCCCGTCCGGTGCCGGTGAGCACCAGCAGCTTTACTTCGGGGTCGTCCTGGGCCTGCTGCAGGGCCTCCAGAATCTCCTGCCCCATCTCCATAGAGATGGCGTTCATGGTATCGGGACGGTTCAGGGTGATGAGCCCCATACCCCGCTCGTTGCTGTACTGGATTTGCTCAAACGGCATAGCTACCATCCTCCGGCAGGTCAGGACGCTCCTGAGGGTTTTGCCCATAGGATAGCATACCGAAGCCTGAAAGCAAAAGGTAGCGGGGGTCGTTCCGCAATCTCTTTCTTCCCGCCCACCCGCCCGGTAGATAGCTTCGGGGGCTACGCCCCCGAACCCCCGGGGAGCCTGGGGGGTGAAACCCCCCAGAGTAATCTAACTGGGCGGGCGGGCGGGCAAAGAACGGC
>JAZGBK010000304.1:0-2125 GCA_036476365.1 Dehalococcoidia bacterium | reverse complement strand
GGTCGGTGGCAATGCGCCAGTCCGCCTGGAGCTTCTCTCCATGAAAGATTCCGATTACGATATTGCTGTTGCCGATATCAATGGCCAGTAGCATCTCTCCACCTCTGGGAAAGTATCCTCAGGCCCTTTGGCTATTGCCAAGTATAAGGCTTATTTAGCCGATATGAAAGCCCTTCCCTCTTGAAATCAATGGACATCTTCGTCATCCTGGAGTCTCTGCATAGCCCGGGGCAGCACCGACAGCAGGTCCGAGGCCAGCGTTCCCGCTGCCCCCATCCCCTCCCGCACCATTTCTCCGGCCAGGCCGTGGAGGTAAACCCCCAGGGCGGCGGCGTCAAAGGGGGATAGTCCCTGGGCCAGCAGCCCGGCTATGCCACCGGCCAGCACATCCCCCGTCCCCGCCGAGGCCAGGGCGGGGTTGGCGAAGGGTGAGAGGCGCACCTGGCCTTCGGGGGAGGCGATTACGGTATAGGCCCCTTTGAGCACCACCACCTTTTGCCACCGGCGGGCCATCTCCCGGCTCACCTCCATACGGTCTTTCTGGATGTTCTCCACCGCCAGTCCGCACAGGCGTCCCATCTCCGCCGGGTGGGGGCTGAGCACCGCCCCCTGCGACAGGAGCTGGGGCCAGGAGGGTATGGAGGCCAGGTTATTGAGGCCATCGGCGTCCCATACCGATGGGGTGTCCTTCAGGTGTGGAAACATGGATTCTATGAATTTGGCCGTGTCCGGCTGCTGTCCCAGGCCGCAGCCTATGAGCAGGGCATTGTAGCGGGACATTTCTTCCGCCAGAGGGCTAACTGCTGCTGTAGAGAGGTATCCCGGCGGCCCCTCGGGGAGGGGGAGGTGTGTAGCTTCGGTGAGCTTGGCTGCCAGTATAGGGTGCAGGCTGGCGGGGCCTGCCAGGGTCACCAGTCCCGTCCCCACGCGGCAGGCACCCATACAGGCCAGGTAGGCGGCCCCTGTGTAGCGCACTGAGCCTGCTATTACCAGCAGCCGGCCAAAGGTGCCCTTGTGGGCGGTGGCTGGGCGGGGGGGTAGCGCCCTGGATGCCCAGGTCGGGCTGAGGAGCTCCGTAGCCACATCCTCAGCGGGGGGAAGGCCGATGTCCACTACCTCCACCCTGCCCACCAGTTCCGCCCCCGGGGGGGAGTACAGCCCCCTCTTGGGCAGCCCCAGGGTAAGGGTGAGGTCGGCTCCGGGGGTAGCCGGGTCGGCGGTGCCGGTATCGGCATCCACCCCCGAGGGCAGGTCTATAGCTACCAGCTTCAGCCCAGGGCGGGCATGGCGGGCCCGGCGCACCAATAGCAGCGTCTCCCCCAAGTCGCCCTGTAGGGGCCGTGCTTTGCCGGTGCCCAACACGGCGTCCACCACGGCATCGGCCCCGGATAGCAGTCTCTCCAGGGTAGGTGAGGCACTGCTCCCGGACTGGGTGAGGGTTATTCCCTGCTGACAGACCAGAGCGAAGTTGGCATCCTCTGGGGGGTGGGGGGAAAGCAGGTACAGGTGCACCCGGGCACCCCAGGCGTGGAGGTGACGGGCAGCCACCAGACCATCGCCGCCGTTGTTGCCGGGACCCACCAGCACCAGGATGCGTTTGCCC
This sequence comes from Dehalococcoidia bacterium, assembly GCA_036476365.1. Classification (GTDB taxonomy): domain Bacteria; phylum Chloroflexota; class Dehalococcoidia; order JACVQG01; family JAHKAY01; genus JASLQE01. The sequence continues at coordinate 522 of JAZGBK010000304.1, read as the reverse complement.
ACCACCCCGTTCAAGAAGGCCCTTATCCCCCTGGCAGCACCCAGCCCCGCCCGCTGCATCAGCTCGGCGGTTGGGATACCAGCGGCGGTGGCTTCCTCCTCCAGCCGCCTCATCTGGGCGGCGGTGACCAGCTTCACCTCTGGTCCACCACCGAGGCGATGGCGTATTCCCGGCAGTGGGATAGGCTCACCGCCAGACTGGTGCCCAGTTCCTGGGCGCGGCGACGGGCGCGGCCGTGCAGGTGGAGCACCGGCTCGCCCTGGGGGCCACGCAGCACCTCAATCTCCCGCCAGCCCAGCTCGTGGGCACCCAGGGCCTTCATCACCGCCTCTTTAGCCGCAAAACGGGCCGCCAGTGAGGCCGGCCTGGCGGCGCACAGCTCCAACTCCCCGGCAGTATATACCCGCTCCAGGAACCGGTTCCCCCAGCGGGTCACCGCCATGCGGATACGCTCTACTTCTATGATGTCTATGCCCACAGATGCCAAGCGGCTCTCACCATAGCTACTATTCGTGGCGATTA
>JAZGBK010000303.1:0-4400 GCA_036476365.1 Dehalococcoidia bacterium | reverse complement strand
GTCGGACTCCATCACCGCCTTGGCGATGAACTTCTTGGACTCGGCGGGGGTAAAGGTCAGCTGTGCCAGCATACTGCCTCCTCTGAGGGGAAAACCCGTCTCAACTACCGTATTTTACTCCCCGACGGGGCCGGCCGCCAGGCCGCAGGGCCGAAGTCGCATAACAGACATATTTTTTCCCACCCCCCAGTCCCCCCAGGGGGCCGTGTTGATGTAGGGGCAGGGCAAGCAGCACCCCCACAGGGAAATCGCAGCCCCCGGTATTATCTACCGGGTGGGCGGGTGGGAAAGATGACGTTCGCCAAACGACCTCGGTGCCCTTCTCCTGGATGTGGGCAAGGAGGGGGGGCGCCGCCTCAGATAGCCCCTTCGGCCTGGAGCTGCTCTATCTGGGCATCGGAGTAGCCCAGCAGGCCGCTTAGTATTTCACTGTTGTGCTCCCCGGGGGCGGGCACCGGCCCCACTATCGTCGGGCTGCGGCTGAACTTAATCATCTTGCCTGCGGCCAGGATTTCCCCCGCCTTGGGGTCGGGCACCCGCACCAGGAGCTCCCGCTCCCAGAGGTGGGGGTCGTTGGCAGCGGTGGGTATGTCGTTGACGGGGGCGATGGGTATATCGGCCTCGGTGCCCTCCTCCACCGCCTGGGCCACGGTGCGCTGCTCCACCCACTGGCCTATGGCCTGGTCTATCTCGTCGGCGTGCTCCCAGCGTTCCACGGGGTTGGTGAAGCCGGGGTCCTGGGCCCACTCCGGCTTGCCGACGAGCTGGACGCACCGCTTGAAGGTGTGTTCCGTGGGGGAGATGATGTATACATAGCCGTCTTTGGCCTTGTAGGTGTTGGTGGGTATCATCCCCAGCCGGTTCCCCAGCCGCTGGGGGATATCACCCGTCTCCAGGTAGGCGCTAATGGGGATTTCGGTGAGGGTATAGCCGGTATCGGCCAGGCACACATCTATGGCCTGGCCCTCACCGGAGATGTCCCGCTCCCGGAGGGCCCCCAGGGCGGCGATGCAGGCGTGGAGGGAGGTGATGCGGTCCACCACGGGACTGGCGGTGATGGTGGGCGGGGTATCCGGGAAACCGGTAAGAGACATGAGACCGCTCATGGCCTGTCCAATCACATCCAGCCCGGGGCGGTCCCGGTAAGGGCCGTACTGCCCGTAGCCGGATACATTGACCATTATGATGCGGGGGTTGAGGCTGTGTAGCACCTCGTAGCTGAAGCCCATCTCAGCGATGATGCCGGGCTGGAAGTTCTGCAGGAAGATATCCGATATCTTGACGAGCTGGCGCAGCACCTCTTTGCCCTTATCGTGGCGCAGGTTGATGGTCAGGCTCTTCTTGCCGCTGTTGTACTGGGCCCAGTAGATACTGCTGCCCCGGGCATGGGGTGGGAAGGTGCGGCCGTCCTCGCCACCGATTTTCTCCACCTTGATGACCTCGGCCCCCATGCGGGCCAGCATCAGGGTACACCGCGGCCCCGCCTGGTAGCGTCCCAGGTCCAGCACCCGGATGCCGTCCAGCACTCCCTTGTGGTTGTTCTCCATGTGCCTTGCCTCCTTTGCCTCAGGGTGCCTCAGGGCCGCTGCCCTGACCCCATCTGCCCGACGGCTATTAATTATAACCGGATTATACCAGGAGGCCGCCGCAAATCAATACTGGGTGGGTGGGTGAAGAATGGTTGGTAAACGACCACCGTGGCTTGAGTTGACACCGGAGCAACGGGTATGCTAATCTATCTCCCTTACGCAGGAAGGGGGGTCTATGGGCGCTCTGGACAAGATGACTCAGGTGATTGAAGACCGCCATGGCTATGCCAAGGGCTGGCGGGAGCGCACCGGCGGCCGTTTGGCGGGCTATCTATGCACCTATGTGCCCGAGGAGATACTGTATGCCGGCGGCGTACTGCCGGTGCGGGTGCTGGGCTCACACGAGCCAGAGGATGTGACCGCCCCCTATATCTACGGTATGTTCTGCACCTACTGCCGGGATACCCTGGCCCAGGCGCTATTAGGGCGCTACGACTACCTGGACGGCCTTATCCACGGTTACTGCTGCATCCATATCCGGCAGACCTACGATAGCTGGTTAAGGCATGCTCCCGTGCCCTTCAGCTACCTTCTGTATGTGCCTGACCACATAGAGAGCGATAGGGCTATACCTCACATAGTTAGTCACATGGGGCAGATGAAGGTGGCCGTGGAGGAGTGGACGGGAAAGTCCATAACAAACGAGGCCCTGTCTGCGGCCATAGAGGTGTTTGACACCAACAGGCGGCTTACCCAGAAGCTATATGATATGCAAAAAGGCAACCCACCCAGGTTCGCCGGAGTGGACATCTTGAAAGTGGTGCTGGCCAGCCAGCTCATGGACAAGGCGGAGCACAACAAGCTGCTGGAGGAACTGCTGGCAGAGGCGTCTCAGCTTCCTCAGCAGGAGGGCTCCAATGTCCGGCTCATGATGGTGGCCAGTGAGATGGACGACTTGGGCTTCGTAGAGCTCATAGAGTCTCTGGGGGCTACCATCGTGGTGGACGATAACTGCGTAGGTACCCGCTATTTCCTGGGCGAGGTAGGCAACTCCGCCGAACCGATAGCTGCCCTGGCACAACGTTATGCTCGGGGTAAACCGCTATGCCCCGTAAAGGACATCTCCACCCGGGACCGCAGCCGGCCTCCCCATGTGGTCGGCCTGGCTACTGATTACGGTGTCCAGGGTGTTATCTTCGCCCGGAACAAGTTCTGTGACCCGCACGAGTACGATACTCCCTTCATCATAAGGGCCCTGAAGGAGAAAGGTATCCCTTCTATGGTCTTGGAGTGCGATATCGTCAACCCCCTTGGCCAGTTCCGCACACGGGTGGAGGCTTTCCTGGAGATGATGCGGGTGGAGGCCCTATAGCCATATAGGAGGAGGCGCACCATGGTTGACCCCTTTGCCACGGTAACTAAGGCAAAAGCAGAATGGAAAAAGCCCGGGGAATACGAAGTAAAGCCCCTGGAGACCTGGGGCAAGATAAAAGAGGTCCGGCGGAAGCACGCTAAAAACATCTGGACTGCGAAGCAGGAGGGTAAGGTTACTATCCTGGGCCTGGTGGACATGGCCAGTCCGCTGCCAGCGGGGTTGGGGGAAGTAGCGGTGTTTACCCTGGGGCCTAATTTTGGCCGCATCATGGACGACAATGCGCTGGCTGCGCAATGCTGCGAGGCAGCGGAGGCCAGAGGCTTCGGCCCCGATACCTGCGCCACTCTGCGTGCCCAGTTGGGTTCCATTTACCTGGGTTTCCACAACCTTAGCCGCTCCGGGGAGCGCATCCCCCTGGACTTCTGCCTGGAAATGCATGTGTGCATTGCCCAGAGCAAGATAGCCCGGGAGATGAGCGACCACTACGATATCCCTTACTTCATGGTGGAACTCCCCGGCTGGACTGACCCCGCCTCCCAGGAGTTTTTTGCGTCCCAGATGGACGATGCCATCCATTGGATGGAGAAAGTAACCGGTCGCACCTACAGCGATGAGCTGCTGATAGAGGCCACACACACCGACTGGCGAAACCGGGTGCTGTGGGCGCGCATCCTGGAGCTCACCCGCCATGTCCCCAGCCCCATTGACCTGAGGATGATTGGCTCCATGAATGTGATGCTGCAGGTGGGCAAGACGCGCAGCCCGGACCTGACCCCGGTGCTGGAGGAGCTCCTCGCCGAGCTAAAGGACCGGGTGGCCAACAATATAGCGGCGCTGGGCGTGGAGAAGGTACGCCTGATCCACGAGGGGCAGTGGCCCCAGTTCTCCTGCGGCTCCTGGGCACCCGGCGTTATCCTGCGCCTGGGGGTGCCTTACGGCGCCATTTTCGTTGCCGGACGCAATGCCTTTAACATCTATGCCGCCTGGGAGGTCCTGGAAAACGGAAGCTGGCGGGCGGCCCACAACCTGGAGGAGCAGGGTATAACCCTCAAGAACCGCGGAGACGCCTTGCGTTCTTTGGCCCGGCTATATAGCGAGTACTGGCCCAATGCGGTAGAGATGCAACTGGCCCCCCGGGTGAAGCACCTGATGGCGCTGGCCAAGGACTGGCACGCCGACGGCGTGGTCTTCAACCTGGACCGGAGCTGCCACGGCGTTACCCCCGGCATGCTGGAGTCCCGTCCCTTACTGCAGGAGATGGGCATACCCAGCATGGTCTACGAGGCCAGCTACTGCGACCCACGGGACTTTGACCGCAGCAAGGTAACGGAAGGCATTGAGTCCTTCCTGGAGGGGATGGGGCTTTCCCGGGCGGCCGCCTGAGGGGCTACTCTTCCAGGCGCAGGGTGTAGCTTATAGCGTCCCCCTGCTTGAAACCCAGGGAAGCGACGAAGAAGTCCCGCAGCACATCATCGTGGCGGTTGGCAATGATGGAC